>CAYQUC010000086.1:0-14421 GCA_964420605.1 uncultured Thioalkalispiraceae bacterium
AGTCCGCAGACTGCAATTCCAGCAAGTGCATCAAGGTAGGCTGTACCGTCGTGATCATACAACATCGCGCCTTTACCTTTTTGAAATGTAACCGGGAGTCGTCCATATGTGTTCATTAAATGATTTACCATAGTATTTATCTGTAGTTCGTTTTTGATTGCTATTTAAAGTAATTTAAAAAGTTAATTTGTTAATACATTAAAAATACGGTTCAGCTATCCAATTTCAGGATAGTTAATTCAAGCTATAATTTCGGCACTTCACTGTATTTTTTAACGAGAATCGACCATTCTAGTATTTTAAATCTAACAGAGCAAACACCAAATGTGTTTTTTTGCTTGTTTTTTGAGCGATTTAAACGACAAAAGCCTGTCCATATCACAATATGGGCAGGCTTTTGGTATTACTCGTCCAGACTTAGGAGTAAGAACCGTAATCTATAACAACAAAAAATCTTAGAATGGTAAACCACCGTGAGCATGACTAACCATTGTCATCAACATTGGAATTGACAATAATGTATTTGTACGTGATGCCATTAAAGCAATAACTTTTGATTTTGCAATTTGCTCTGGTGTTGCTTGCACAATACCAAGAATTTTCTTTTGGTTTGGCCAAATAAATACCCAAACATTAAATAGCATTATGGTACCTAACCAAGCACCAAGGCCGATAATTTCCATGTTTTCGCCAAACATAAAAGCTTCTTTAATGCCACCAAGTGGTTGTAATGCACCAAGACCGGTAATCCAAGTTGCTACCGCTGCCCAACGAAACCAAAACAATGCACGTGGAGCGATGTATTTGTTTATTGCTGCTGGTCCTGGTCCGCCATCATTTGCTTCAGCTAATGCTGTACCAACACCAGGTACTTGTATGAAATTAAAGTAATACAATAAGCCAATCCAAATAACACCTGCTATAACATGAAACCAGACTCCTAAAGACGACATGTTAAAACTGGCATTACCCATAACCAACATAATTACTAAGGCTAAAATAAAGCCAGATATAATAGTACCAAGAACCGATTTAAGTGGGTTCATATTTTCTTCTCCCCGATATATTTATTTAGAGTTTTTATAAAAATTTAGGTTAGTATTTTACTATGGTATTGCCAATTTGGCACGTCCTAACTGGTATTGACTTTTTATTTATTATAATGGAAGTATCACTATAAAATTTATGGATAATGGGAAATCTAGAGATGAATGCAATTGAACTCAGTTTATTTTCAAGTCGGATAACAGCAGTCTGTGCTGAAATGGGGGTGGTGTTACAAGGCGCTGCGTTTTCGCCAAATATTCGTGATCGATTAGATTATTCATGCGCGATCTTTGATTTAGACGGTGAGTTGTGTGCTCAGGCTGCGCACATTCCAGTTCATCTTGGCAGTATGGCGTATGCAATGCGTACTATAGTTGCAAGTATCGATTGGACTGAGGGCGATATGGTGATTGTGAATAATCCGTATCTTGGTGGGACACATTTACCCGATGTCACGGTAATCGCACCAGTATTTTACGAACACGCTCTGATAGCTTACGTTGCTAATCGAGCGCACCATGCCGACATTGGTGCAGATACTCCGGGTTCAATGCCTATTTCTAAAACGTTAGAAGAAGAAGGTATTGTTATTTCACCGTGTCATATTCAACGAGCGGGTAAAATAGAACATGCTGTATTTCAGAAAATTATTTCAGCTACTCATAATGGTGATGTTACTCGAGGTGATTTCGCTGCACAAATTAGCTCAAATAATACCGGCGTGATTCGTTTACTGAATTTGATTGAAACAATAGGTAAAGTAAATTTTAAAAATGCGTTGATTGAATTAAATAATTACGCTCAACGGTTAGCCGAAACTGCACTGCGAGAAATCCCGGATGGAGAGTATACATTTTGTGATGTGATGGACGATGATGGCATGGGAACTGTTGATATACCTATTGAAGTGAAAATTAGTGTACAGCAAGGAACCGTTCGAGTTGATTTTACGGGGACAGCGAAGCAAGTTAGCGGCAATATAAACTGCCCATTATCGGTCGCTGCTGCTGGAGTGTATTATGTGTTTCGATGTTTAATGCCGCGTCATACACCGGCATGTTCAGGTAGTTTTCGTGGTATCGCGTTATTTGCTCCAAAAGGTTGTTTATTAAATGCAATCTATCCGGCTGCTGTGGCCGCTGGAAATGTCGAAACCAGCACACGAGTGGTTGATGTTGTTATGGGAGCGTTGTCAAAAGCAATTCCCGATAAAATTCCTGCGGCGAGTCATGGCAGTATGAATAATTTGGCCATGGGATATAGGGGAAGTGCCGATAACAGCCATAAAGCATGGGATTATTACGAAACCATTGGTGGAGGCATGGGGGCCGGGCCGGAATTAAATGGTATCAGTGGAGTGCAAACGCACATGACCAATACTCGCAATACACCAATCGAAGTACTCGAATCTCACTACCCAGTTAGAGTTAACCGCTATGAACTGCGTTCTGGTTCGGGTGGTAATGGGAAACAATGTGGTGGCGATGGTCTTATTCGTGAGTATGAATTTTTGGCACCGACCAATGTCACACTGTTAACCGAGCGACGTAGCCATCAACCTTGGGGAATTCAAGGTGGCGGTCCTGCAAAAGTAGGCGAAAATAGACTAAACAATAATTTAATTTCAGCTAAAATTAATCTTGAAGTCAACATCGGAGACAAACTCACAATCAAAACCCCTGGTGGTGGTGGTTATGGACTTAATTAACGTTAATTAATTCAATAAATAAGAGAGATAAAATGAATATAATATTTAAATGTTCCCCAATACAACTAAATAGTAAGCGGTTACGATCAATAATTTATTTATCCTTTTTTTTACTCTTAACATCGTGTGCATCGGCCATTTTGGTCGAACGGGCTCCGCTAGAAAATGATGAGCGAACTGAGCTACAACGACAGTTAGACACTGAAATTAGCGAAAAAATAAATCAGCTTTATCAAAGCTCTAGCGTGGTTAGCGCTACAGCACTTCATATTAGTACTTATAAACATGTTGTGACTATCAATGGTTTTGTTGGTACAAAAAGTCAAAAGAAAGCCGCTCTACGCTTGGCTTTGTCTGTTTCAGGCGTAAAATCCGTTGTTTCCGATATTGGTATTCGGAAATATTAATTATAGTGTTTAAATTGTCAGCTAGTCTTGAATTTTGAAAAATTAACCCCATTTTTCATCTGTGGTTTCAATAGCCCTAAACAGGTAAAATGAATACAATGATTGGCCTTAGTTACATTCTGCGTTTGGCATGAATACGATATTACCTTTGATTGTATAGGGGTATGTACGGTATAGGATCGCTAAGGGTTAATGACTACAAAGTTAATTTGCTTCTCCAAATTTTTTAGTTAGAGTCGCGTTTGAAATTTGAATTTTATAGAATACAGGTGATGATATGGATGTAATGGATCGAATTAAAGAACAGGTAGAAAAAAACCCGGTAATGGTTTTTATGAAAGGCACACCACAATTACCTCAATGTGGTTTTTCTTCACGCACCGCTCAGGCTTTACAATCTTGTGGTGAAGATTTTGGTTATTTTAATGTTTTAGGTGATCCTGAAGTATTTGAAAACTTGCCACGTTTTGCAGATTGGCCAACTTTTCCTCAAGTCTATATCAATGGTGAATTGATAGGCGGCTGTGATATTACCTTGGAGCTTTTTCAAAAGGGTGAGCTTGCTAAAATGATTAAAGAAGCTGTTGTTGCGAAGGCGTAATGACTGTTAGTCATTAATAGTAGTAACATCAACATCAAAAAAGCCGGGTTATATGTTACCCGGCTTTTTTGTGAGTAATGAATTAATTTCAATATTACGTAAACTGAATATTTATTCCAGCTTGGCCTGTTAAATGATCCCATTGGTTAATAATTTTACAGAATAACTCGGCTGTTTTTTCAGTATCGTAAATGGCCGAATGCGCTTGCTCGTTATCCCATTCAATCTCAGCTGCTTTTATAGCTCGCGCTAGCACAGTCTGACCGTAGGCTAAGCCAGAAAGCGTAGCCGTGTCAAATGAGCTAAAGGCATGGAAAGGACTTTTTTTAATTTTAGTTCGTTCAATTGCGGCATTTAAAAATGTAAGATCAAACATTGAGTTATGTCCCACTAAAATAGCTCGAGTACAACCTGTTTCTTTGATAACGTTTCTAACAGATTCAAAAATCATTTGCAGCGCTTCTTTTTCTGGTTTAGCCATTCTAAAGGGATGGTGGGGATCAATACCGTTGAACTCCAGAGCTTTAGGATCAAGAATTGAGCCCTCAAATGGCTCGACGTGACAGGCTACCGTGTCAGCACATATTAGTTTTTGATCGTCGTCCATGATTATAGGCACGGCTGCAATTTCAAGTAGTGCATTTGATTTGGCATTGAAGCCGGACGTTTCGACATCAATGACAACCGGTAAATAACTACGAAAACGGTTGGCAATGGTTAATTTTGTTTTAGAATTCACTTGATTTGACATAGCTATAGCATATCGAAAAGCAGCAATAAAAGCGATCTACAGCTATGATTAAATGACTATTTGATGCAGATTTTTGTGATCGCTGAGGTAATTGGATGAAAAAAACCATACTGGATAATTTGATTATGTTTAAGGCTAAGCACACACTGTTCCAATTATCAGCATTTGTCTCTTTTGGCCTTTTTGTTGTTTGTTTTCAATCTCTAGCTTACGGCCTTGATACTAAAGCGCTACTTTGGAAAGTAGATAAAAATGGAGTCGATTCGAGTTATATTTTTGCAACCATGCACAGTGAAGATTCACGTATTGTTACCTTATCTAAAAAAGTAAAGCTCATTTTTGCTCAATCCAAAAGTTTTACAGCCGAAATTGATTTGAGCCTAGATGTTTCTGCAACAGTATCAAATATGATGCTGTTGCCACGTAATAAAAGTTTAAGGTTAATTGTGGGAAATGATTTATTTGAAAAAACTGTAGATGTGCTTAAAAAATTTAATATCCCTGAAAAATTTGTCAATAAAATGAAACCGTGGGCGGTAATGATGACATTAAGTTACCCAAAACCAAAAACAGGTTTGTATCTCGACAAGATATTATTCAATAACGCTATAAAAGTGAATAAACCTTACTACGGATTAGAGACTGTTCAAGAACAATTAGCCATTTTTAATAATATTTCTTATCCACATCAAGTTATTTTACTGCGCGACACTATTGCTCAATACTCAAAATTTGGTGAGCAACTTGAAAAGTTAAAGTCACTATACCTCTCTGAAAATTTAGACGGTATACACGAATATAATACTAAAATCATGTTAAATGGCAATTTCCGAGTGGCTAAAAAATTTATGGATGTGTTAATTGACAAACGAAATCGCACAATGGTTCAACGAATGCAACTTCGATTACGTGAAGGTGGCGCTTTCATTGCTGTTGGTGCGTTGCACTTACCGGGTAACAAAGGCATCTTACAGTTGTTACGAGAGCAGCACTATCAACTTACTGCAATTAAGAAATTATAGTTATATGCCGATAACACGAGTAAAAATAACTTCACGGTATTAAGCACTCGTTTATAAAGGAATTAATAATGGATGAAAAACTGGATAATTGGGTTATCCGTATTAGCAGCTTAGAAATACCCATATTTAAAGGCACATTAAATTCTGTTGCTAGTTTAACCATGAAGCATACTACCTCGTCAAATGAACTTTCGCGTGTAATTTTACGTGATGCGACCTTAACGGCAAGAATTTTACGAATATCAAATAGTTATTTTTATAATCCCCGAGGGACAAAAATAAATACAATTAGTAGTGCGGTAATGTTTATTGGTTTTAATAATGTTCGTGATATTGCCATGTCATTAGCAGTTATTGATGCATTAATTAAAAAACAATCTAGAAACTATATTATCGCTTTAATGGCCCGTTCTTTTCATGCTGCTGTGCAAGCTAGAAACATGGCTGAGACTTTTGGCGATCCATCCTCGGAAGAAGTTTTTATAGCATCATTATTATTTCATTTTGGTGAAATGGCATTTTGGTGTATTCATAGTAATGAGAGTGATTTATTGATTGAATCTATGGAGCAAGAAGGCTACCGGGCGGAAAAAGCACAATTAAGCATTCTTGGTTTTAAGTTTAAAGATCTAACAGCTGAAATAGCTAAAAATTGGCACCTTGGTGAGTTACTTGTTGCGGCTCTTAAAAATAACAATATTAATGATGCGTCTGCTCGAACGCGCCATATATTATTAAGTCAACGTTTATCCGATGTAGCATTAAAAGGCTGGGATTCAACTGAAACAGTTGCTGTTATAAAAGAAATTGCTAAACACCTTGATTTATCAATTAAAGCGACAAAAGCAAATGCAATTGAGAATGCAAAAAAAGCAGTCGATGTTGCAAATACTTTTGGAGCATCATTAGCTGCAATGTTAATTCCGATACCTGGTGTGGATGAATTTAAAAATAAAGGGCATAAAGGTATAGTTAAAAAGAAAGATAATTTGATTGAATATCCTGAACCGGATCCATTATTGCAACTGAATGTACTTCGAGACTTATCAAATGTATTAGAAAGCGAACCTGATTTTAATAATATTATTGGTGTAGTATTAGAAGGGTTACATCGAGGTGTTGGTATGGACAGGGTTTTGTTTGCGGTTCTTGATAAAAATACACTACAATTGAATATTAAATTTATTTTGGGAATTGATATACAAAAACTTGAAAAAGAGTTTCATATTTCAACTAGTGAAGACGAGCATACGGTCTTTTCATGGGTAATTGAACATATTGATAGCGTTTGGGTAAAAACAGTAAATCAAATTGGCTTTAATGTAAAACAGGTAAAAGCGATATTAGACATTATCGAAGTAGAGCGTTTTATTTTGAACCCTCTTGTTATTAATAAAAATGTTATCGGTGTTTTTTATTGCGATAGAAAACCCAGTGGTCGTGAAATTACAGACTCTGATTATGAAAGTTGTAGACACTTTGCGCAACAGACTTGTTTTGCGGTTGATCACATATGGCGTAACTAATATTCTAAAGGAATATTAGTTGTCCTTAAAAATGTTTAAAAATTAAATATATCAAAACATCAATGAATCTCAAAAGTTATTACAGCTTAAAATAAAAATAGCCATTGCTGTGCCGCTAATTATGCTAAAAGTCAGAAATACTAACACAGAGCTCATGTTTTAGTAATTTTACATCAATAATTTAAAACTGAGTTTAATAACGATTATAGATTTTCACTAATTTTCCATTCAAGAGTTTCACCTGCACCCATTGGTATTAATTCACCTCCATTAAAAGGAAATGATGTCGGAACCGTCCAAGGTTCACGCACTAATTTTATTTTACTGGTATTTTTTTCCAAACCATAAAACGCAGCACCATTATGGCTGGCAAAACTTTCTAGCATCTCTAGGGCATTATTTTGTTCGAATACAGTGGTGTAAAATTCAAGGGCATTAAATGCAGAATACATTCCAGCACAACCACAGGATGATTCTTTTGCGGTTTGTGTATGTGGCGCAGAGTCTGTGCCGAGAAAAAACCGAGGATGGCCACTAGTGGCTGCCTCAATAAGTGATTTTCTGTGCGACTCTCTTTTTAAAATGGGTAGGCAATAATAATGGGGCCGGATACCACCCTTAAAAATTTCATTTCGGTTATACAGTAAATGTTGGGGGGTGATACTCGCAGCTAGGTATTTATCGGCATCCCAAACATACTGCATTGCTTGATGGGTTGTTATATGTTCGAGTACTATTTTTAATTCTGGAAAATCCAGTTTTAGTGGATGTAATACTGTTTCTACAAAGACTGCTTCACGATCAAAAACGTCAACGTTTGGATCGGTTACTTCGCCATGCAGCAATAGCGGCAACTGGAGTTTTTGCATCGTTTCGAATATAGGATAAACATTTTTTAAATTATGGACACCCGATTCTGAATTAGTTGTTGCACCTGCAGGGTAATACTTAATGGCGTGGATGTGGGAGTTCTTAGCTGCTTTTTCTACTTCGGATGTTGTAAGTTCTGCCGTTAAATATAAGGTCATTAATGCTTCAAAATTAATACCAGATGGAACTGCTGCAAGGATTTCATCGCGGTAGCTCAGTGCTTGTTGTACGGTACTTATTGGTGTTTTTAAATTGGGCATGATGATGGCTCGAGAAAATTGCCGAGCGGTATGCGGTATTACTAATGATAGAATTTCATCATTACGGACATGTAAGTGCAAGTCATCTGGTTGAGTAATTATTAATTCTTTCACGGTCATATTATTTTGTAGTTGTTGAAGTTGAAATTATGGATTGAGGAATATCCGCATCACCGAGTAGGTAGTCTAGCATTATTTTTGGAGCTAATTTTTCTCGGAACCAATTTAAGGCATTGCCATTGCTTTGAGTACGCCATGCAATATAAAGTTGTATTACCGGAGGCGCATTTTCAATTTCTTTAACAATGAGTGCTCCAGATTGTAAGTCATGTTCAATTAAATTTGTAGGAATATAACCGACACCAAGGCCTTGGCGCTGAGCTTCTATTTTACTATCCATATCGGGGACGGTCATTACTGTCTGACCACGTAATAGCGCTAGTGTTCGTGGTGTCATTTTACGCGAACTGTCCGCCGCCGCTATGGCCCGGTGCGCTAAAATGTCTTCAATAACCAAGGGTTTCTTTATTGCTGCCAGTGGATGGTGGGGGGCAACAACAAATTTTAAATCAAGGCTACCAATTAAACGGGTTGTAAAATTAGTCCCTGTTGGAGCATCACCGACAGCACCAATAACCAGATCGGCTCGATCCCAAGCTAATGCATCCCAGGTACCACCAAACACTTCACGGCTTAAATTAACGACAGTTCCTGGATTAACCTGTTGGAATTGGTGAATTAATGGGTAAACACGGGTTAATGGGATGAGGTCAACAACGGCGATTCTGAGTTCGGTTTCCCAGCCGGTCGACACGCGTTTCATATCTTGTTCTAACTCCAGTGCTGCGCGTAAGATATGGCGACCTTCTTGTAATAATTTTTTGCCACAATCCGTTAATACGGCGCGATGGCCATCTCGGTTAAATAGCTCAATATCTAGATCACTTTCGAGTTTTTGGATGGTATAGGTGATTGCTGACGGAACTCGATGCATTTCGACAGCAGCAGAGGCAAAACTGCCTTTGCGATCAATTGCGTCAATAACGGTTAAAGCTTCTAATGTTAAATGCATATTTTTAGAATAATTCTAAGGTTTATTCAAGTTCAAATTTTTTGAACGAGATACTCAGAATTATTCGCTTTTCAAGAGGATATATCAAGAGTAACTTGGTAAATATATTCAAAAGATATGAAGAAAGTTTAGGAAGTTTGTTACATTTACTATTATTCTGTCTTAACCGAATTCAGTATACATCAAGAAGATGTGACTAAATGTTAAGTAATTGAACTCTACTGTTAGTCTCAGGTATACGAATAGCACGATGTAGTAAGTACTAAAATAGTTTCTGATAGTTATTTGTGGCTAGAAAGAAACTCTGTGAGATACGTTTAAGTTTATTGGTACCATTAGTAAAATATGCGTAATCGTTAGTATCACTAAGTTTTATTTGCGAATTTGTGTGTTATAAAGCGATGATATCCCCCCACGCCAAGACAAGCCGAGTATTTCGATACTCGGCTTTTTTTATGGGATGCTCAAACTTTGTTAAAACTTCCTTAGTGTATTGTAGAGTAGGCTAATTGTATATTTTGATACAACTACGACACTACAGGGTATTGCGACCCAGATAGCTTCACTGGTAATGACACGCAGTCCCCAGTCACTAAAAAATGATTTTATGCCTATTGGAGAGACAATAATCGGCCTCCAAGGTAAAAAGTACCGTGTGTTATCAAAAGGTGCGAAAAATGCGACACCCAAGCCACCGGTGGTCATTGCATCGAGTAGGCCGTGTGATGCCATGATAGTCGTAAAGAAAAGTATTAGATAAAGATTCACTTTGAATCGACTTTCCCAAGGGCTAGTACTAGGGAATAATAATTTAACTAATAATAAACTGGAAATAAAAGCAAACAGTAGCGAGTGGCTAAGACCTCGATGACCATAAAGATCGCCATATGGAATACCAAGAAAAAAACCAATGCTGTCAATGTCAGGTGCAATTGACCAAATAATGGCAAAAAATAATATTCGCCACGGATAGTGTGTTGTTGGATAAAGTTTGTTTCCCGTATAAGCAACGAGAGCATGAGCAAATGCAGAGGCCATAGTTAGTTTGATTTTTTGATAAATGATTGCGGGTTAATTAACGTTATTAATTTTACCATAATATTGCTATTGGTTTGTGGTTTGCTGATAATGTCTGATATGCTATGTTAATAGTAGCAATACTGTTGTTTTATATACAATTTTGTTTTTAAATAGTCTTAGATTGATAGTTATAGGGTCGATAATTAAATAACAATTAATTATCGGAAACAGTCATTTGAATAAAAAAAATAATAATGTCAGAACATCATTATGATCTAATTATTGTCGGTGGTGGCGTCAGTGGCACAGCTCTGTGTTATATGGCAACGCAATATTCTAATATCAAGCGAATTGCGATTGTCGAAAAATATTCAAAGTTAGCTCAAGTAAGTTCGTTGAGTAGTAACAATAGCCAAACCTTACACTGTGGTGATATTGAAACCAATTATACTATCGAAAAAGCGGTAAAAGTGCAGCGAGCTGCAAATATGCTGTTTAATTACACCCAGTTACTCGATAATAATGTACACATTATTTCAAAATTTTCAAAAATGGTTATTGGTGTTGGCGAACATGAAGTTGAATTATTAAAAAAACGTTTTGAAACGTTTAGTCCGCATTATCCAAACATGCGGCTCTATAGCAAACAAGATATTAAACGCATTGAACCATTAGTCGTTAATGGTTTTAAAGGTGACCGACCGGAGCCAATTATTGCCTGTGGCTCAGAAAATGAATATTGTGCTGTAGATTTTTCTGCACTGTCTCATTCTTTTATTGAACAAGCCGAAGCTCATAAAGATAATCGCGTTGATGTGTTTCTTGATACCAAGATGCATAAAATTATAAAACATGATGACATTTTTGAAATTCAAACCAATAAAGAAACATTAACGTCATCATCTGTTGTGGTGTCTACCTGTGGTCATAGTTTGTTATATGCTCAAGCGATGGGCTATGGTTTAAACTTTTCATGTTTACCCGTTGCTGGCAGTTTTTATTTCACGCCTAAAATTTTAAATGGTAAAGTCTATACCGTTCAAAATGATAAACTTCCATTTGCGGCTATTCATGGTGATCCGGATATTTTAGTTGATGGTAAAACGCGATTTGGACCAACGGCTTTATTATTACCCATGTTAGAGCGCTATAATCCAGCGACAATAATTGATTTTTTTAAAGTTTTGAAATTAGATCGTGGTGTTTTAACTGTATTTTGGGATTTAATTAAAGACCATGATATTCGAAATTATATTATCCGCAATATGTTATTTGAAGTGCCTATATTACGTTCAAGGTTATTTTTAAAAGATGCACGAAAGATAATACCAACCTTAATGTTAGGCGATTTAAAATTTGCTAAAGGCTATGGCGGCGTAAGACCCCAATTAATTGATAAAACTGCAGGTAAATTATTAATGGGTGAAGCCAAAATCATGCCTGGCAATGGCATCATATTTAATATGACACCATCCCCCGGAGCGACCAGTTGCCTTGACAATGCGGAACAAGATTTACGTCATATTTGTGATTATCTAGGAGCATCAATAGACGAAGATAAGTTAAAAACTAATCTTACAAAATAACGTTTAGAAATCTTTAAAAAATGATTAGAAGTTCTTAATAAGTATAAAGGTTGTTGATTTTCCATCTTTAGTATTGTAAATAATATTGATATGCCGATGGATTATCTGTAATCAGCTAAAGTTAGGATCCTGAAGGGCTATCTCGGTTTCGTGGCCAGATTTAAACTACAAATCAAACTTAAAAAATCACCCAGCGCTAGATAGAATCGAGTAATTTTAATTAGAGAGTATTAGCAAAACAGATTTTTATAAAATCAAATTCAGCTTATTCAAATCCCACCCTTGGTCAATTTTTCAGGATCCAATAATTTAATTAATTCATTCTCTGATAAATCTGTCATCTCTAACGCAACATCTATTACAGTTCGTTTCTCGGCATAGGCTTTTTTGGCAATAGCAGCACCTTTCTCATATCCTATAACGGAGTTTAATGCTGTAACTAAGATCGGATTTCTGTTTAAAGCCTGAGATAAATTTTCATTATTAACCGTAAAGTCTTTAATGCTTTTGTCGGCTAGCAGCCGCGCTGCATTAGCCATTAAAATAATACTGTTTAATAGGTTATAGGCAATCATTGGTAGCATGACATTTAATTGAAAATTACCAGATTGGCCGCCAATGGTTATCGCACTATCGTTACCAATAACTTGTGCGCATACCATTGCAACTGCTTCTGGGATAACCGGGTTTACTTTGCCGGGCATAATTGAACTTCCGGGTTGTAATGCCGGTAATGCAATTTCACCTAAACCAGCTAATGGTCCGCTGTTCATCCATCGCAGATCGTTCGATATTTTCATCATGCTCACTGCCAGAGTTTTAAGTTGACCACTTAATTCAACCGCCGTGTCTTGAGATGATAAACCAACAAAAAGATTTTCCATGTTGGTAAATTTAAAACCAGTATGTTGGTTAAGTGCGACAACAAATTTTTGTGCAAATTCAGGGTGGGCATTAATGCCTGTTCCAACTGCAGTACCGCCTTGTACTAAGGCTCGTATCCTGGTTAGGGTCGCTTGAATGCGATATTGGTTATGTTGTATTTGAGTTGCCCATGCAGCGACTTCTTGGCCAAGTGTAATTGGCATGGCATCCATTAAGTGGGTGCGTCCCGTTTTTACAATATTATTAGTTTGTTCGGCTTTGTTCGTTAATGTTGTTGATAAGTGGCGCAGTGCGGGTAATAAATGCGACTCTACTTGTAAACAAGCACTGATGTGAATGGCCGTAGGGAACACATCATTTGAACTTTGCCCCATATTAACATCATCATTTGGATGAATTTTATCTTCATCTTTTTTTATATTGCTATTGGCTATCGATGCAATAACTTCATTTGCATTCATATTACTACTGGTGCCAGAGCCAGTTTGAAAAATATCAATTGGAAACTGGTTATTGTGAGTGCCATCAATAACGTGTTGAGCAGCAGATTGTATTGCCGCGCTTTTCTTTGAATCTAATAATCCTAATGCTTCATTAGCAACAGCTGCTGAGTGTTTAATTAAACCCAATGCTCTAATGAGTGCCGATGGGATTGGCAAGCCACTGATAGGAAAATTGTCTATAGCACGTTGTGTTTGAGCACCATATAGAGCATCAACGGGGACCTGTACTTCACCCATACTGTCTTTTTCAATACGAGTTTGATTTTTATTTTTTGTCATGGATTTACTCATTTCAGTTCTGTAATATTGACGTAACAGGATTACAGACGATGTGATTGTATGAATGTGTATCTAAATTTTATTAATGACAGACGTTATTTTTTCTTCGACAACGCGCCAGATACCATCATATTCTTTTTCGATAATAATTTCTTTAAATATTTCAAATGAATAACCTGAACGTGCAATCATGGTTTCAACTGCAATAAAGTGTAATCGTTTGGAGGTTATTTTTTTCATGCGAACAAAATCGTATGACAGTTCTTTTAATAAGTCTTTTTCAAATTCAGTTTGGCGACGTTTACGCCAATCGATATAAGTAATTGCATTGACACCCGGAATACCATAAACACGCACACTTTTTGACACCAAGCCCATATGTGCGTGGATATTTCTTAGCTTGACGGTTTTACTTATTGCTGTAAGCCAGTCTTCAGCCGTGTGTTGTTCTGTGGTCGCTACCATGTATTCGTATATTCGCTCGCGTTAAATTATTAGGAATAGTAGTGTTATCGTCCTATTGTGAATAAGCATAAGCTTGATTTTGTAAATGTTAAAATAAATCAAGCCAACTAAATCAGACAAATTGCAAATTATTCGGAAAATAGCACACTGCATTATTTTGCGACTTACTCCCTATTATAAGGTATGATTATAAAAAAGAAATATATGGCTATTTATTTAAGTAACTGATTGTTTTAGTTAAAAAAAATTAAAATTACAGTGTATAAATTACTATCTGTCGCTTGACCTAAGTCGGTAAAAAGCCGATGATACGCGCCTTCGTAGAATCACAATGTAGGATAGTGATTAACAATTTAATATTGCGCATTATCGTACAAAAAATAACCACATATTAAGGAGTCCCATGAATTCCGCAGATA
>CAYQUC010000087.1:0-14202 GCA_964420605.1 uncultured Thioalkalispiraceae bacterium
CACTACATTAGATAAAATCTCAACAGCCTCTTCAAGGCTAATTTCCTCAACTTCATATGTTGGTAGTTCTTCATCCATTTGCTTGGTCTCCAAGGTTATGTAAGATGCTTCAATTGTATTAATATTAGTCACTTAATTTCTATTATTCAAGTAAATACTCACGTAAATGCTCTAAGCTATTGATATTTATCTTATTTTTATTTTAATGAGTTAAATTTAATGTAAAAATATAACTTCTGATACCGTTAGGATTGTTTGTAAGTAACCTGAGCTGCGTATAAGTAAAGTATGTAGTTCATATCCTTGTATTAATTAGGTTATCACCAATATCAGGAAAAATTTTCATCACTTAGTGGCATGGTTTCGAGGTACCAGATTAGTTTTGAGCTGTCGTTAGCAGAAGGTTTGAGTGTGGGATTTGATTTTACCGTTAAAAAAGGACCTTCCATATCATCTTCCATAATGTAAAAAACATCACCCATTTTTAAGTTTGTGATATTACAGTCTTCCCAATAGTCGCGATGTTCTGCAACCTTCCTTTTGTATGTAAACTTCATGCTTGTTACTTCTATTACTACGTGGAGTTTTATTTTAACATAATGTTTTATATTGATGGTTAGATGCAATTTAACATTAGCATTAAATTATTGGTTAAATATAAAACTCGCCATTCCAAACATTTCCTTCAAAATCAAGCTGTAATTTAGACGGGGACATGCTCATGGCTGCTTTAGTGGTTAAGATTGTATTGCTTGGTTTATCGTTGGAGCCTGCAGTACCGCATAGGTTTGATTGGATTGCGTTAAATGTGACCTCGAATTTCGAATTTAGAGCTGTTTGTTCAATATTCGTGTTATAGCCAAATGTAATGCGTTTAGTAACTAGGCAAGCAAAATACAGTTGAAGTTCGATAATAAGTAGCCGGTTTTGATTCTGTAATTGCGTGTTTGCTCGTTCAGTCCACTCTATTAGAATTGGTTTTTCATTTAAAATTAGAGTTGTGTTAAATTTATAAGGGTAAAACAGGTTTTTGAATAACCGTGTAACCTGATTGGTTAAAAAATTAGTTTTATAGTTAGTCATGTATTAAATTATGATCCTATTGATAACGTAATAAATTGCTATTCAATTAAGACACTTAATGTGTTGCTTTGTTCATTTTTTATATGATTTAACCTCCGTAGTGCTGTTATTTTTACTACGTTTTTCTTTAAAGGTTGTAATTTGCGGTTTATGTTCCATGTTAACGTGGCCGTCATGAATTGCACCACGCTCGATAGCTATTCTTGGACTATAAATGTTACCAATTAATTGTGCGCTTTTTTGAATTTCAATTTTATATAATGCAGTAATATCACCTTCAACTTGCCCCTTAATAACGAAGGTGTGACCGCGGATATTGCCGAGCCATTTACCGCTTGATTCAATAACAACAATGCCATCAATTTTGCTATCACCAATTACGGTCCCACGGACAATTACATTGTCAGTGGTATCGATAGAACCAATGAAAGTCGAACTCTCACCTACGGATGAAGTAAAGCGTATTATGTCGTCTAAAGTCCTCCTAGTCTTGGATTGGCTCATATTAAAAAGTACTCTGCCTTTATTTAAGTTATTGTTTACAATTACACTATAGAAAATAATTTGTAGTATTAATATAGTTTTGGCTTTAAAATAGAAAATTTATGGTGCTTTAAATTTGATGAATGATAATGAGACTAAGTTAAGGCTTAAATTTGGATTTTTGTTTTTAATTTCATTAGTGATTATAATCGGGCTATTTTTCTTTTCTGCCATAAAACAAGACCCTAGCTATCATCAATTTGTTGATCAACGCGCTCTATTTGGGATACCCAATTTTTTAAATGTAATGTCCAATATAGCGTTTTTAATAATTGGTGTTATTGGGGTAACGTACAGTTTAAAAAATAATGCACTAATAATATTAGCTGAAACTCGTGTTAGTTATTTAATATTTTTTACAGGAATATCATTGGTGTCTATCGGTTCGGGTTATTATCATTTGAATCCGAGTAATCAATCTTTGGTCTGGGACAGACTGCCAATGACAATTGCTTTTATGGCATTTTTTAGTATTACTATTTCTGAATTTATATCGCGGGATTTAGGGAAAAAATCATTAATTCCATTGCTAGTCATTGGGTTATTTTCTATTTGGTATTGGAACTATACCGAGCAGAACAACGCGGGTGATCTACGAATTTACGTGTTAGTACAATTTTTACCAATGGTGTTAATACCATTGATATTATTGTTGTTTCGTTCTAGGTTTAGTCAAGTAAGTTTCTATTGGTACTTCATTGTGATGTATGGCCTTGCCAAATTAACTGAAATGTTCGATTTGGTTATCTATAATTACTTGGACGTTATTAGCGGGCACTCAATTAAACATATCCTTGCAAGTCTTGGTTGTATTATTTTCTTTTATCATGTTAAAAATCGTCATCTATCTAATGAATAGCGCTATTATCGAATCGTTTTATGCGAATTCTAGCTTAATATCCAAATGCTTATTTGATATACTTAGAGTTTCAGAAACTTAAGAATATAAAATTATGCTACTTGTTGTTTCACCTGCTAAGAAATTGGATTATGAGCCTCAAAATAAAACTTCAATCTATACCACTCCAGATTATTTAAAGGAATCTAGCCAGCTAATTAAAAGGTTACGTGATTTTTCGACTTTGGATATTTCTGAATTGATGGACGTAAGTACTAACATTGCCGAATTAAACTTTGAGCGCTATTCTAGTTGGTCTTCTAATTTTACTGTCGATAACTCGAAACAATCTATTCTTGCTTTTAAAGGTGATGTTTATACTGGAATGGATGCGATGAGTTTTGATAGTAAAGATTTTAAGTTCGCTCAAAAACATTTACGCATTTTATCCGGTTTGTATGGATTATTACGACCATTAGATTTAATGAAAGCTTATCGCTTAGAGATGGGAAGTAAACTTTCAACAACTCGCGGTAAAAATTTATATGAGTTTTGGGATATAATCATAACAGACGGACTAAATCAGCAGTTAAAAACAATAAAATCGGATGTTCTTATTAATTTAGCATCGAATGAATATTTTAAATCGGTAAAGAAAAAACAGTTGAATGCCAATATTATTACCCCAATGTTTAAAGATTATAAAAATGGTGATTATAAAATGATTGGTATCTATGCTAAAAAAGCCCGAGGATTATTGAGTCGGTATATCATTAAAAATAAAATGACCAAGCCTGATGATATCAAGAACTTTGATGCGGAGGGATATCAATTTAATAAAAAATTATCACATGAGCATAATTGGATATTTACTCGAAAATTAACCTAATAGGTTTAAGTCAAAAATAACAAGAAATGGCGTTATTGTCATTATAAATAAAACTAACGAACGTAAGTTAAGCTTAAAACTATTAGCGACAACATAGTATTAACCTGTTCGGAGTTAGTTCTTTCTGTTTCGTCTACGTCACTCTTGAGTCATCGTTTCATTCAGTTTCACACACACATTTAATCTTTTATACTATATATTAGGTTCGTGTTATTGAGCCGTGAGGCAGTAATAATGTGCTATCTTTAGTCTATTATAAATCCATGATTATTATATGTTTACGATTTAAGAACTAATTCGTATGGCCGACAAATAGACTACTAGTTTAATTGATTATTAAATTTATTTATTATTATATGGAAAATAAATGAGCAATGCCATCGGCTTAGAGTTGCCGAATCGTGATAAACCAAATAAGGATTCATTTGATTCACGTTCTAAAAATGTGGAATTATGGGTTGCTGCACTGCCTCGAGCAAGTGTTGGTCGTTGTGCCGAATTAATTTTTAATTTGTTGAGTGAAGTGAATAAGCTCGAGATTCGTTATAAAGATCGTATTTTTCTTTTAGAGTCACTTCGTGATCCGGTGCAATATGTATCGCAGGCGATGCAAAAACATTTCATCGGGGCTCGATTTCCCTTACCTAAAAAAGGTCAAAATATCGCACATGCAACCCGTAAAATATATTCTCTCATGGCTACTGGTTATAAAATTGCGATAGAAGATCAACTTAAGTCAACGTTGTTCTTAAAGGACAAAAATTTATTATCAAAAAATATTCATCGTTCGATGAGTTATTTAAGCCGGGTATTATTAACAACATATCAAGTGTATGCCCCTTTACCAAAAAATATTTGGCTCGATTTGAATAAATTGTATGGTTATGCAGAAAAAGAAAAATTACACCGTAATCAGATATCCGACGTGCAACATCAATATATAAAAAAAACCAGTATCGGTGGTGAATACTTACGGATATTACTTTTATCGTTAGCTGCACCAAACCGACTTCATCATGGTGAGGTTGATCATGTTTATGTTAATTTAGAACGATGGATGCGTTTGACAAAATTAAATTTGGTGGTTGATAATGATGAGAGCGATTATAATTTTGTGGTTGACTGTTCAAGCGATAAACCACCTTGTCATTTTACACTGCACACTAAAAATGATTTATCGAGTCTTAGAGTTTTTAATACAGACAGTCTTACGCAAGAACTTTATGACGAGTTACAATTAAGCGAAGAAATTATTTCTAAAACCTTAGTAACAATTAAAATGCCAACGGCAAAACTATCACATGATTTGTTACGTCGCTTAATTGTATCTTGGGGTCCAATACAAGAGCGAAAATTTGGACGAATAACCAGTAATGAAAAGGTATGTGTTTCAATTGGGTTAAGCGCGGTACACCAAACTATTTTTATTGACTATAAAAACAATTTACCGGTAGATGTGCATAGTTTACCTGGAAAAAATTCTGATAATTCCATGGCAAAGCCAAGTAGTTTTAATGCTAAAGATGTTATTGATGTGAAAGATACCGGTCGCGATATTTGGGATGCAGTTTATGAAAAAAATTCCATAGATTATAATGGTAAAAAAGGTAATTCTATTGATGACACTAAAAAAACAACCTATGAACAGTCCCAAGATTGGTTAATAACAAATTATAGTGAAGGTGGATTTAATTTAAAGAATTTAAACGAGAATAGTAATAAAATACAAGTTGGTGAAATTATTGGTTTTAAGATTAAGCTAGAACCAGACTCTGGCACGGAGCAATGGCAAGTTGGAATTATTCGTTGGATGCGAACGATTGGTAACCACGGTGTCGAGATCGGTGGCGAGTTTCTCGGTATGTCACCGATACCTGTAGGGGTAGGATTGGTGATTGATGATGAGGATGAGTCAACACAATTACAACGTGCTTTGCTTATACCTGAAATAAAATCTGCAAAACAAACGAATTCATTAATTACTTTTTTATCTAACTACCGTGTTGGAGCTGCTATAAAAATTCAAATTAATAAAAGTAAGTTAAATGTTAGGCTAATCAATGAAAGCGATGATATCGGGTTATATCAACAGTTTGAATATGAGTTGATTAATGCTAACCGTTCAAATGAGCAAGTAGTCATAGATAAAACAGACATGCCAGATAATAAAGATCTAGATGATGTGTGGTCTATATTGTAAGTAAAAATATTTTGGTATCGATATCACCAATAAGTGTGTTTAAAAAACCAATACGGCAACTTCCGTATTGGTTTTTTTATTATCACAACATAGGATTAATTAAAGCAATAACGACCAAATAGCGACAAGTTCTGCGGTTGTTAATGGCCGAGATACTCCCACATCAACTATAGTAACCGTGTTTATTTGAGTTGCACCCAATACATCCGGTGCTGCCGTTAAAGTGACTGTGAATGTTTTATTACCATCAGCTAGATTGTCATTAATTAGCGGTATTGAAATGGTTTTACTACTTTCACCTTCAGCAAAAGTGATGGTATTTGTTACTGCGGTATAATCAGCGGGGGCAAGTGCAGTACCATCTGCCGTGGTATAGGTTATCGTCAGTGGACCGTTCGCACCCCCGGTTCGGTTTAATGTTAAATTTGCATTACCGGCTACTTCACTAAAACTAGCCACATTAGAACTAAATTCGACTGTACCCGGTGTGACCACATCAGTAATGGTAATTGGATGTGGTTTGATTCCCTTGCTTAAGGTAACACCGTTTGACGTTGCAAATAATTCAACAAAAAAATCTTCAGACCCCTCAGTTAAAAAATCGGGAGTAATTAACACGCTAATAGTTCCGGTGTTAATGCCAGCGGCAAAATTTAAGGTGGCGGTTGTTATTGCGGTGTAATCATTTGGCCCAGCTGCACCCGTTGCTCCTAGTCCGGCAACTGTTTTGTATTTTACCGACACGGCACCATCTACTCCGTTATTTCGAGAAACGACGATATCGATTTTTCCGGCATCTTCCAAAATAGTAGACGATGGTTTTTTGAATGATAGAATACCCGGTTTTAGAACGTCTTCACTGCTGTCAATGGTGATTGTGTAACTGTTGTTAACAGTATCAATTAGTGCATCTGTAGCTGCAACTGAAGGCGTGGTTTTAATGTTGCTTAAGGTGATTTTAAATTTCTCTAATGTTTCAATTAAGGTATCGTTGACAATTTCAACGAGAATTAATTTTGAGGTGTCATTGGGGGCAAAAATTAATTGCTTAGTGGCGGGGAGCCTGTAATCAACAGTACCACCGGTGTTTGTGCCTAGATCCGTCGCACTGTAATCTATCGTTACAGTATTCGATAAACCCTTACTTCGAATAACTTTAATGTTAAAGCTACTACCGAGTAGATTTTCTTTAACAACAATGTCGGTTGGTAACTCAAAGCTAAAAGTACCGGATAGGTTTTTGGTGAAATCCGATTCTCTAATATTAATGCTGTGGCTATTGTTTTGACCAATCACAGCACCATCAGTAGCATTACTTAATTCGACACTAAATGATATATCGGGTTGGTCTAAACGAACGTCGCGCAGTATTGAAACTGTAATTTGTTGTTCAACAACATTATCAAAGAACGGTAAGGTTCCCGAGGCGGCAACATAATTAGTCCCCGCTGTTGCGCTTCCTGCTACCATTTTATAATCAACTGATACCGAGCCATTACTGCCACCAACGCGCTTAACAGTCAGAGTCACGCTACCGCCGAGTTCGGAAACACTACTGGTTACTGTACTAAATTCAAAACTACCTGGTTGAAGATCGGGTTTTTTGGTATCACATAAATTGTTACTGGTAGTGATTGGTTTATCGTAATATCCGATAGCAAATTCCCAACGGCAATCTGCCATGGTATTGCCTTCTTGATCTTTCAGACCATGAACATAAACATGATATTTTGTACTTGGCATGAGACCGTTCGGGACGATGGTTAATTCTTTTGTTACGTCATCAAACAGTGGATTGGCATTCACTGTTAATGTGTTGAATTCGTCTGGGCTACCATCTTGCCGATAGGGAAAAATGCTAATATTGCTTGCTTTTGGTTTTTGAATAGACTCATCAAATGTAACCACCAAGTCAGTATCAATTGATTTGATGGTACCCGAGGCTGGTGATGTTCCTATTACTAGCGGTGCGGTTGTATCACGCTCAGGAAGGGCGTCGCTACCACCTCCGCCACATGAAGTTATTATTATAAATGGTAGTAAATTAAATAATAGCTTAAATGTACGAGAAGAAATTTTCATGCGTCATCCTTGAAGTCGATAATTAGTCGTTTTTATATAGAATTATATTTTTGTGGAATAATAATATAGTAAATACACCGCTAGTACAATTGTGAAAAAGCCTACAGGCTGTGTATCATACTACTTCACTTATTCCGAGTGTAGCTTGGGTATAATCAAAAATAGTAATTCATGCCTTTATGGCACATTATTACCATAATCTGATAAAATGCATGAAATAGACGACGAATATGGCGCTTATTGCTTCGTGATTTAACCATTCTATAGTAGTATTAAACTTATGATGAATACTTTTATAAAACAAGCACTTACATTAAATTTTGGACTTATAGCGCTGATTGTAGTCAGTTCATTCGCCAATGCTGACATTTATCAATGGCGTGATGCTAATGGTGGTATGCAGTTTGGCAATAACCCGCCTAAAGGCAATTCCAGCGTTGTTTTGATATCGAAACAAGCAGAATCAGACGCAGCTGCTGTTCAAGAGCCAGAAACGTCAGATGTCAATGTTATTGAGTCGCCAGCAGAAGACGATATCGCCCCGACTAAAATATCGAAATCCAGTATATTTCGGAATAGCCGTCGTAGTAAAATATTATACCAAGGCAGTCATAAAAGCATCGAATCACGAATTATTAGTGTGCGCTTATTGAAAGAAAATAAAAATACCTTGGTATTTGATGTTAATTATTACTTATCTGAAAAAACCGATGGTACCGCGAATATTGGCATTATTCCAAATATGGACAACTATTCTTCGGTTTATACAAAAGCTCACCCTGGCCGCCATGCGACTACAATAACGGTAAAGCTGTCAAATAGTGCAAAATCGGTGGTTCGCTCAAGTTCATTAAAGCTATCAATGGCTTTAGCAAACGAGACTGGCTACGTTGGTCCATTATTTGAGCATGATTTATCGTTTAATAAAGTATGGTATAAAAAATAAGGTATAAAGTACCATTATTTATCACTTTCCAGATTAATTTCCCTCGGTCTACTACGCGAACGTGTAATTTGGTTTTATATTGACTAAATTAGGCTATTTAATGTATCACATATTGAGGTCGCTCAACTGGTTTGTGATGAAGGTGTTGCATAGCACTTTCGAAAATGTAACGCTCGTTAGAATTTGTTAATGCTCTCCTAAAAATAAAGGTTAAAAAATGACAGACGAAGATTATTCAAGATTAGATGGAATCTTGATGGACAATATAGATGAATGTTTAGCTCTTGATGAAGCACATGGATTTTTAACCGCAATACTCGTTTCACAAATCGAATTATCGCAACAGGAGTGTGTTGAGAGTATTTGTGGTGATAGTAATTTAGATGCTAGTGTTGCAGCAGAGCTATCGGATCTTATTTCGACCATGTATGCCGATATTAAGCAAATGCTCAGCAGCAATCAACCATTTGATATTCTGTTAATTGAAATTGAAGAAGATGATGAAATTATCGAAGTATTTGAAGGCTGGTGTCATGGCTTTATGTTAGCTGTTAGTCAAGAACACGATATCTGGAGTACTTTAGAAAAAAATGAACATTCTATATTGTCACCAATTGCAAAATTAGCATTACTCATTAGTGACGAGTCACTCGATATGGAAGAGGATGAATATGAACTGTTGGTGGAGTTACTGCCTGGGGCTGTCATTGGTTTAAATAACTATTTTAAAAACCAGTTAAACAGTTAATTTCTGCGAAAATAATTATGTCACAAAATATTAAAAGTAATAAAGCAAACATTAATGCAATTAAAGTTGATAAGGCCATGGCTATCGCTCAAGGAATAAAACAAGAAAATCAAACTAAAGCACAAACTAAACTGGTTGCTCAGGGTATCCGAAAGGGTATTGAATTGTATAAAAAGCAACAAAATAAAAAAACGCGTGATGTTGATAAACGTAAGAAAAAAGAAATAAAAGAAAAACTCAGTAGTCAAAATGAGATAGAGGATAAAAACAATAGGCAAGATAAGGGGAGTATTAATTTTTCGTTATTAATTCCTTGGATTTTATTAATAAGCTCATGGATATTTTTTGTGATCTATTGTTTTATTTTAAAATAATTAGCAATAAATCAATATTTACATCATATGATATTCTCAAAAGTAAATTTAATTTTGGTGATGTCCTTTTTTTTAGTTAGCTGTACAAGTTCAGCTTTATTTTTTGTAAATAACTTAGCTCGATTTGGCGATTACGCGTCTGATATTGATATAGCGTATGGAACAGACGTTATTCAAAAACTAGATGTGTATTGGCCGTTAAATATTAAAGCGATAGAACAAAAAAATCGCGTTACAGTTGTATTTTTTTATGGTGGTTGCTGGGGGGCTTGTAGTGATTTAGTCAAAGAAGACTATTTGTTTGTTGCTCAAGCATTGACTTCTAATAATATTATTGCTGTGATAGTAGATTATCGAAAATTTCCAAATGTTCGCTTTCCTCAAATTATGGATGACGCTAAAAGCTCGGTTGAGTGGGTTAGTGACAATATTAAAAACTATGGCGGTAATCCAGATAATATTATTTTAATGGGACATTCGGCGGGCGCTCATATGGCTTCGATGCTGGTTTTTAATGAGGTATATCTAAATTCCACTACCTATAAAAAATTAAAGGGCTTTGTTGGTTTATCTGGACCGTATGATTTTTTACCCTTTGATGAGTGGTATCAGCCTGAATTATTTTATCCTGTTAAGTCCTATGCACAATCACAACCAATTAACTATGTCGATGGCACAGAAGTACCGTCATTATTACTGTATGGTAATGACGACACACGCGTTAA
The DNA here is from genome assembly GCA_964420605.1 of uncultured Thioalkalispiraceae bacterium. Lineage (GTDB taxonomy): Bacteria > Pseudomonadota > Gammaproteobacteria > UBA6429 > Thiohalophilaceae > CAYQUC01. The sequence continues at coordinate 10,429 of CAYQUC010000087.1, forward strand.
ACGGCGTAATATTGTATCATTAACAAACAAAATTAAAAAAAATAACGGAAGGGTAGAAACACATTATTATGATGACATCGATCATGCTGGAATTATCTCGGCTTTGTCGATACCCTATCGATCATCACAAGCTGTAATGGGCGATATAATCGAGTTTACTTCTACTATACTTAACGCTAATAATTTAAATCAATAGAAACGTATATCGTATTTAATTAATAATAAGAGAGTAGAAATACTCGTGGTAATTTATGAAATATTTAACTTTAGCTATAATCATTATTATAAGCCAGCTCTCTGGATGTAAAACAATGGGTGGAATAATGGTTTCGAATCAATCAACTCATTCTAGTAACTCAAAACATATGCCTTCGGTGCATGAACGGCGTACCACAGTAGAATTACACGAGTATTACTACTATCCTAATTCAGCTATTTATTTTGAGCCGTCACGTAATATTTATTTTTATTTATCGGGTACAAAATGGTTGGTTAGTGCCTCACTACCAAATCACTATAAATTGGATCGACATCGTATTAGTTTGAAAATGAAATCGGATAAACCGTATTCACACTATTATAGTCATAAGAAGAAATATCCTAAAAAACATAAATCGAAACCGCGCAAGCGCCATAAAAGTTACGGCCATTGAGTCAGCATGAATATCATCTAATTAATGATATCATAGTAAAATGAGGTACTTTTTATGCTGCTAATGGTACAGAATTGCTGTTTAAGTTAGTGTATAGTCAGTGGTTCTCAATTTTAATATCAAGCACTTATGAGCATAGGTTTTTTATGATTAAAATAGTATTTAAACTAACTTTTTTGTTAGTTGTATTGGTTAGCCTAGTCAGTTGTGAAACGACCGGTGGGCATAGACAGTCCGGTATTCATGCTGGAGGACCCCATGGTAGTAAACATCGTATAAAAAATGAACAAAAAACCGCAAAATTAACGGTTTCTCGCAAGCGTGGTTCCTACCACCGGTACTATTATTATCCTAATACTGCGGTATATCGTGATCCAATTCGTAAAATTTATTACTATATTTCAGGTAAGCATTGGAAGGTCAGTAAAAGCTTACCCAAGCGTATCCATTTGGATAAATATAGAATAAAACTTAAAATGAAATCCACCAAACCGTATTTATCCTATAAGTATCATAGAAAAAAATATCCACGGAAACGAATCAAACGGCGTGTTAAAAAGAAGACTAAAACTGTTGCTAAAAAGCACGAGAAACAAGACAAGACAGAAAATGATGGAAAATCCAAATTTATTGAATTCAATAAGAACATGGTATATCAATAAATATTACATTTAGTCTATTCAAAATAGCATCAAATACCCGCTATTAATAGCGGGTATTTTTCTTCTAGGTATCTTAATTTGATATTTTGATATTGAATTTATCGATTTACTTCACATAATTCACATAATTAAGCTTCTAAATTAAAATTCTATATTTTGCGTCCGCTAGTATATACATCGAAACTAAATTCGGGAGCATTATGTTGCGCACAGTTTTTAATCTTAAGTCTTTCTTAAATCATTTTTTTGTTTTTATTCTGATTCTTGTTAACACTGATTTTCTCATTGCATCGGATGATTGGGTATATGATTTACGTTATAAAGAATTTTTAGTTGAAGCTGAAAATGGTAATGGTGCAGCCATGTATGAGCTAGGAGTAATGACCGAAAGAGGTCGTGGTACTGATAAAAATATTCAAAATGCAATTGAGTGGTATGAAAAGGCAATACAAAATGATAACTCAAGTGCCTTGGTACGTTTGGGAAAAATATACCTTGAAGGCATCAGCATAGAAAAGAACTATGACAAAGCGCTAGGTTATTTAAAAAAAGCCGAAAACAAAAACTTTTATGGCGCTTATTATTATTTAGCCGTAATGTATGAAAATGGTTATGGTGTGAAGAAAAATTTAGCATTAGCTAAATTAAATTATGATAAAGCAGCAAAGTGGGGACATTACGGCGCTAAGAATAAAAGTAAAAAAATTGATAGAGAATTAATGGCTTTAGCTAGTGTAAAGCTAAAGCAGAAGAAAAAGAAAAAGAAAAAACAAATTGAACTATCACAGTACGATGAACCACCTGTCATAAAAAAATTGATACGTAAAAAACAAACTAAGATTGACACCACTAAAAAAACTAAAAAAATGGATCAATTAGTGGCGATTAATGACATAAAGAAAAGTTTATTAACCGGAATGTGGTTTAATGGTGATAGTCCTCTTGGTTTTTTACCATCACCACAGACTTTTTGTATATCGAAACAGAAAGTTGGTTTACGTTGTGTTTCAAAAGAATTATCACGAAACACCGGACGAGAAAAAGTATATTACTTAATTGAAAGTAAAATTAGTGACATTAATAAATCTGGCGATTTTACTATAAGATATAAAAATAAAGTCACTAAAGTTGAGGTTTCTGACAAGAAGAATGGTTCTGATGAAGGCTATGTGTCACGAATTAAAGTTGGCCCTCAGAAAAAAGAACATGTTTTAAAATGTAATGTAGATGGTAAAAATTTAAGTTGTAACAAAAATGGTATGTTTGATTATGTTTTTGTAAACTTAACAAAAACTAAAAAATCAAACCAGGTTTTTATTCCAGGATTTGAATAGCCTCGGATTTGAGTAGTTAACTAGTGTTTTTATTATTTATTTTTTAAAAGTAAAATAAATATCATAACGTGTTTTTTTACTTTCAATAATTGTATTAGGGGGGCGATCAGAGATTGATTCTGCTCCTTTAGGTCGTTTAACTATAACACGGTTTTTAGCGTGTTGTAGTGCCACTTCAAGTAATTTATTAGCGTTTAAATCGATTCCCAATAATTTTTGTAATATTTGCATATTTTTTTTGACCAAGGCTGATTTTTTTCTATCGGGATACATTGGATCAAGGTATATGACATCAGGCATGTCAGTTAGTGCTGTTAAATATTCAATACTGTTTTGTTGCACTAGTTTAAAACCATTAGCCAACAGCGTCTTAAAATTATCGTCATGACTCGCACGATCAATTCCATCCTGTACTAGTTTAGCAATAACCGGAGATTGTTCTAGCATCGTCACAGAACACCCAAGTGTTGCTATCACATATGCATCTTTGGCTAATCCTGCCGTGGCATCTAATACAGTTGGAATTGCTCTAGCAGCTTTTAAGCCAATTGCCTTAGCTATGGCTTGTCCTTTGCCACCTCCATACTGTTGTCTATGCGCCATTGAGCCCGTTAAAAAATCGACATTAATGCGGGTATTTGTTTCTTTATCGAGTAGTTCTATAAAGTGGGGAGTAAAGTTTAAACTCAAATTGGAACTAACATCGCGGAAAGTGGTGCATTCTAGGTTTTGCTGCTCGGCGAATAGAGAGGCATCTCTTTTGCAAATTGAGTCGGAATAACTAACCGTTATTTTAGATGAGGCCTGCATAATAGAAAATGACTAAATATAGGTTGAGAAAGGGCAATTAGCACAAGTTGTATATTAGCATAAAAAGACTTTTTTGAGAGTGGAATTAAAACGCGAATTATTTTGTTTTACTTTAGAAAGTGTAATGTTGAACAAGCAAAAAAAAGCCGGTAATTAAAATTACCGGCTTTTTAATATTTAAAGTTAATTAACTTTAAATGCTAATCCCAACTAACCCCAATAATAGCTTGGGTATCTTGTCCAGCACCGTGACAAGATTGATTGCCTGTACACGTTGTTTGATTAGGCTCTTCATGATCCAATGGTTCGCGATCT
>CAYQUC010000088.1:0-14172 GCA_964420605.1 uncultured Thioalkalispiraceae bacterium
GTGGGGGTCGGTGGTTCGAATCCACTCGCGACTACCAATTTATTGTTAAGTTCATCCTATGACAAGGTGCTTATCACCTCTCCATTTTTGTCTTATATTCTATCTGCTTTGATACAATAAAAAGTGGCATCATTTCGTTTGAGGCCACCTTCTTATCTGACGCTCAGGTTTTAATGAAATATAGGATCAATACACACTTGTATACCTTTAAGGTTTTCATCAGTAGTTGTATAACAATGAGAACCCTGTGATTCTATAATTGTTATTGTTCTGAGGCTGATCAGTTTGTTTGAGCCTTTGCAGCGAGGCAGTTTACTTTTAAAATTAAACGAACATTCTTTACCGGGTAAACCACGATCATTTAATAACACCATTTCTTTATTTGCGGTTAGTCCTACCGCCATAACTATTTTAGTTTTTTTAAATGCGGTCACTATTTTATCATTAGATAGGGTTGTAGAATTATTGGCACTTTGAACAACCCCTATGTAAGCTACAGCAATGGTAAGAACTAATAAAATTAATAAAGCTTTATTGACCAATTTTGCATGTTTTAAAGTGTATTCGTATTTCATATGGTAGACCCCTTTATTTAATTAAAAGTTAAGTTTAGGTAAAGTAAAAAAAATCTTTGGTGACTTAGTTGCTCTGAGATTAATTTATTGCTTTGAAATGTACTGTTGTAATAATTAAATTTAGTTTCAGTGAGATTGTTAATTTTTAATCCGATTTTTCCTAGTCGTTTTTTTAATAAATACGACCAACTTACATTCCATATCCAAAAGTTATCTTTTAGTATCTCCGAGCCTCCATTGTTTGTTGGATTAGTGACGGTTTGCTCATAGTAATTTCCAGCAATTTTAAATAAACTGTTGGCTTTATTGGTGGAGTAGGTTAAAAATACCGGAAATTTTAGTGTTTTTAAATTATACGGTTCCGAACTGGGTGTATTTATGGAGATGTCTTTATCATATTCTTCATAGTTTATTTCAATGCCAGAGCTGTAATTATGTTTGCTCCAGTGTAAATACAACTGAGAGAAATACTCAGATTGCGTTTCGATTTTTTTTGTAGCATTGGAGATCAATGGAATCTTCAATTTACGTTTTATACCTTCAAGCCCAGAGGTTATGTTTTTTGTTATTTTAAAATCGGTTGCAATACCATAATTTATAGCATCAGTTGCTAATAAATCATCAAAAAATTGATTGAACCCTGCTATTTGAGTGGGTTCTAATGTTTGGTTTGTCGCTAGTGTTCTAGGCAACGTTCTAAAAGCAGCAAGTCTAAATTGAGTATTGTTATTAACGTTCCATATATAGCCTAATTTTGGGTTAATTTGCGATGTGCCTAAGTCGATTTCATTAATATCATCATTCGTTATACCATAAATGAGTGTGATACTTTTTCTATCAAAATAACTATATCCATAGAAGTAATTATTAATGTGAGAGGTTTTTGAATTAATGGTAGTTGCCGGGCTATTGGATATATCAACACCATCATGAGTTAGTTGAATTGTTTGACTGCCATTGCTTTGTTGTTGATATTCAGATAATCCCATTATGAAATTATTCGAAGAAAATTGAAATATATCCGCTACTTCAACAATTTTAATATTATTTTTAGCTTCTTTTTCGTCGATACTCAAAATGGGATTACCGCTAGCTCCAAAAGTAGCCCGAAAAATAGCGTTATTACTTTGAATGAAGCCTTGTTCTCGATATATAAATGATGCAATTAAAGTAGAGGTTTTTGTTTGTTTCCAACGATAGCCCATTCGAATAGTCTTATTGTTATCAATTAATCTGGAGTTTTCAGAAAAAGTTTCAGGATTAAACTTTAGTTTTAAATCACCGTGTTCCTTTTTATTGTTATTTAACTCTATTTGAACGCTGTGATTTGGATGGAAATCAGATTGTACAAAAACATTAAACATGCTCTGTTTTAAATCATTGTTTTTTCTAAACCCATCGGTTTTAAAAGTAGATATACCGATATTAACCGCATTATTATCATGTATGGCTGAAAAATTTGCGTCATATCCACCAGTATTATTACTACCCGTAAATGTTGAGATAGTAAATTGCTCTCTATTTCGGGTGAAAAGATCATCGTATTGATTATAAATCGCGTTATTAATTGCTATTTGGCCTGAATTTAAACCAACTAAGGATACTGATTTTAAGTTTAAATTTATGGGGGATAATAATTGTGCTTGTAAAGTTTCGCTCGCTCGAGCAATTTCAAACCTAGGTTTATTAAAATAAGATTGAGCTAAAAAATTATGAGCAGAATAACTACTGAAAGTTTTATTTAACGAAGCGGCTGCAGCATTTTTAGCTTGTATTCCAAAATTTAAATCTTGGTAAATACGAGCAATACTGGCATTTTGCGTTGCTTGATCAGTGTCAATTAGCAATTTTGATCGATAAACAATTTTATTTTTATTTAATAAAAAAGACTGTTGCAATAATTTAAGTGCTAATGCAGGTTGGTTAATGCTTTGATGTCGAATGGCATCGTAATAATACGCAGTAGGATCATTTGGATCTAAACGCTTTGCCATATTGAACTGAATTTCGGCCAATTCATTACGATTTTCCTCATAATAGGCTTTACCCAAATAACTTCGTATTAATGCATTATTTGGATCTAAAGTCGCTGCAAATTCTATTTGTTGACGCCCTCTGGCTAAATCGCCTTGACGTATGATAGCCAACCCCAATCCTAATCGTGATAATGGATCTGTATCATTTTTTTCAAGCGCATGATAAAAAGCCTGCTCAGCTTTATTAACTTCAATTCTAGCTAAATATGCAAACCCTAATGTGCTATAAATTCTAGCTATATTAGGGTTTAAAGTATTCGCTTTTTTTGCGGACAATAATGCTTGATCTAAATCACCCTCCATTAAATAAAGTTCTGATAATCGAGACCAAAGTAGGGCATTATTTTCATTGTATTTGATTTCAGTTTTAATGATATTTAATGCTTTTGTAAAATTAAAAAAACTCTGGTGAGTATAAGATAGCGCTAAAACTGAACTAACATTATGAGGAGCAATAGCGATGGATTTTTTGGCTAATGATAGTGCTAATACTTTATTGTTGTGTACGAGGGCTATAATCGCTTGTAGTGCAATGGCTTTAGCGTTGCTTTTCTGATGACGCAAAATAAGTTGTATATTGCTATTTGCTTTTTTAATTTGGCCAACCGCTAAAAATAATGTAGCCTGATAAATTAATATTTCAACATTAAGTTTTTTTTCTGTAAATGAATTGATTTTTTCTAAAGCATTGTTGATATCACCAGAATGAGCAGCAATATTAGACTGTTCAAGTAATGATACTGTTTGAGGACTTAAGTTTTTATATTCATCAGAATTAAAATCAATAATTGTCGGGTAGTAAAGCGACCACTGGACAGTGTCGCGAGGTTTTATTTTAATAATTGCAATAGGTATTGATTTTTTAATGGTAACTGCTGTTTGTCCTTTTTTAAGTATTACTTCACCATACTCATTTTTTACTTTTATACTACCTTCAAATACCGTTATTTCAGATTCGGTATTGTTAACCTTCACAACAAACTCAGTCCCTTCAACTGCCGCATTTACGAATGGCGTAACAATTTTAAATGATTGTTTTATTCTTGCTATAAAGTGAGCGATACCTTTTTCAAGACTTATCCAGTGAGAGCTATCTTCTGATAAATTTGATAAGGTAATAGTCGTATTTTGATTTAATCGTAAAATAGTATCGTTTCTCAAAATAAAAGCTGCACGACTATTTTGTTTTACTCGGATAATTTCACCTGCACACAAAACGTCATCACGTTTTATTGATAACCATTGTAAAATGTTTGTGTTCTTTGAATCGTCTGAATTATTACCAGATCGTCTTTCTACATCACCTTGAATTGAAATAGCTTTAGCCACCCATGGTTCGCATTCATTTGCAATTGCCTGAGTGCTTTTAAAATAAATGAAGAAGCTATTTAAAATAAAAAATAGTGTGAAATAGTGTCCGGGTAGTTTTAGCTGTGCCATTTAATGACAACTCCCTGTGACTACTTAATTGTTATTTATTCTTATTTTGATATTCACTCAGTATAGTAAATTGTTACTGAAATGATATAGACATATGTTGGAGTTTTTTCATTTAGTGGGAGAAGCTAAATTGCTACACGTTAATTCATAGAAGTTTACTTTTGGCTTATACAAACAATCCCAAAAGGCTTTTTTTTAACATAAATGTCATCTGCTAAACATTCAATGCAATAGTTAATATAAAATTGTGTAGGGCCATCGCTTGGGTAAGAGTTTGAGAGTTCCTGAAATTTTTGTAAGGATAGTGATAGCTCGCCATTTTTAAAATAATTTAATGCGTTATTAAAATCAGAAATTAATTCCCGCTGTTTTTTTGTGGTAGCTTCTTGAATACCGATGATTTCAAATAAGTTTAAAATCTTGGATTTACCCAATAATTTAAACTGACCTAGTTCTCTTACTGTTATGTTTTGTACATCGCGTATGGTATCGAGAGAAGCGATAATTTCAGTATTTAAATATTTGTTTAATCCTTGGATTCTATTAGCCGTATTAACAATGTCACCAACAGCTCGATACTCATAATGATCGACTGCGCCGATATTACCGATTACGATATCCCCAGAATGTAATCCTATTCTAGTTGCTAATGCATGATCTTGATGATTATCGTGTTGCCGATGTAATTCCTGTTGAATTTGAATTGCCGCGTAACATGCATTTTGTCTTAGTTTTAACTCTGGATTATGTGCGCTCCAAATTGCTAACATAGCATCACCAACCACATCCGAAATTATACCTTGATTATGTCGGACGGGCTTAAACAAAAGTTCATAATAATTGTTAACTAAAACACTCAGCTCTTTTGGATTTAAGTTTTCAGATAATGTAGTATAATGCTCTGCATCTGTAGCCATGCATATTCCATACATTAAATTTAGACTGTTTTGTACACTGCTTTTTTTAGTTGCTAAATCATTAACAATATTGTCAGGTAAATAATACCCGAAGGCTTTTCGGATTCTATTGCGTTCTTTATTAGTTTCTAAAAACTGCCAGCCTACGGAGCTAATTAGCGCTATTGGAGCAATGACAAATAGTGGTAATATAACAGGTAACCATAAACTGTATTGATTAAAAACATAATAACTTAAAGCAAAATATCCGACGCAAATGGTGGTTACACTTAGTATAGCGACACTACTAGAAGTCATTCTGGCGATACCAGCAATGATAAATCCAAATAAGGCAATTAGAATTAAATAACTACTGTAATTTAGACTTATAATACTATTTCTATTGTGTAGGTTACTAAATGCGGTGGCTGCTATTTCTACGCCACTTAAATCAACACCATTAGATAACGAAAATACGGTGTTAAAATTATCAATCTGTTCTGGTTGCAATCGTTCAGAGAACCCTATAAATACAACTTTATTTTTGAATGTAAAATCGACTGGTAACTTAGAGTTCAATACAGCATCATAAGTGTACGTTTTTATGGTTCTAGGCATCCCAAAAAAATTAAGGTATCTTTGGTTATTACCGTGGTATAAATTGAAAAACTGTAATAGCATTTCTTTACTTTGTTGTGTTAATACGGAATCATAATATCCAGTGACGATTTTTTGTGTAATGTTATTTAAATGTACTTTATTTTGAGCACTCCAATCTTTCATTTCAGATATAAAGTCATTAAGGTTTAAGTTAGATTTTTTATGGAGTATTTGACTGTAATTTGGTAAATGGATATTATTATCACGTTCTATAATATTTAAACTTTTCTCAAATTCGACTTGTTTGAATAGATATAACTGTAATGTTACTACCGGAATTGTTGCTGCATCGCCAGCGGTAGTTCGAAATAACCAAAATGTTGATACCTTTGCTGGATATTTCGGTAATGCAAAGGGAGCAAGTACTTTAGCTGCAGAAGCAATTTTTGGGGTGGGATATATTAATCGTTCAATATTAAATAATTCTTCTGATTCCGTGCGTGGGGTCTTACCATATTGATTTAGCAGTTCGCGTTTTAAATGAGAGAATAAAACAATATTATTGGCATTTTTAATCGCTGAAGCGAATTGTAAATCTATTTTGTCATCTTTTGATTCTTTAAAAAAAATATCAAAAGCAATAACAGTGGCTTGTTTAGAATGTAAGTAATCAATTAATTGGACGTGCAGTTTTCTTGGCCATTTTGAAGGGGTGTTAGGTAGTTTATAATAATCAGAAGCAACTTTATCAATCGCTATGATCACCAAGTCGTCAGGTGGTAATCGATTACCACGTAAAGTGAAAAGTAAACCTAATCCAAAATTTTCTTCTATATCGTAGCCTGGTCCGTACAAGTAACTCAATACACTGAGTACTGATATAATACTACCGAGTAAAATAGATTTTATAATTGAATGCATTTTATCGTTAAATTAAGTTTTTATTGCTAATATATACTAAAGTTTACAAGGCTTTAGTTGAATGTGTTATTTTTTGTGTATTATTTACTATTTTTATACGCTAAAAATGGTCAATAATGTTTACTATATAGATACTGATTTATACAAAGGTAGGTGTAATGTTAACAGATATTTCATTTTTCTCAGATCTTGACGAATCGCTTTTAACTGAATTACAAGTACATGCGTCAAAACGAACATACCCTAAAAATACAATTATAATAAATGAAGGTGATAATACCGATTCACTTTACTTTATCGAGTCTGGAAAAGTAAAAGTATACCTTAGTGATGAAAATGGCAAAGAAATTATGGTTAACTGTCATAAAGCTGGAGAATATTTTGGTGAACTAGCATTAATTGATGATTCAAAACGTTCAGCTTCCGTAATGACGACAGAAAAATCAACATTTAAAATAATTGCCAAGGTCGAATTTGAGCATTTTTTAGAAAAACATCCAGCCGTTGCACTAAACCTGATTAAAGTGTTAACGCAACGTATTCGAAACCTTACGGAAAATGTTAGAAGTTTGGCTTTAATGGATGTTTATGGTCGTGTAGCAAAAACATTAATTAGCTTATCTGAAACTGATGGTGAAAAACAGATAATCAAAGATAAATTAACGCAACAAGATATCGCGAATAGGGTTGGTGCTTCTCGTGAAATGGTCGCTAGAATATTAAAAGATTTAACCTTTGGTGGTTATATCAGTAATATTGATCGGCGTATTGTTATTAATGAAAAATTGCCAGAACATTATTAATAGGATCGTTAAAGAACGTTAAAACAGTAACTCTGAAATGAAACCAAGAACCCTCAATATTTAATATCAAGTTTTAATTATAATTTTATGTTAACGAATTGGTTTATATTCATTTATCTGTTAAAATTGTAAATCAAACGAAAACTTCAAAAACAAAACCTGCATGTGGTCTCTCGTTTGGATCACCACTGGTTAACAGGACACAAAAATGCCTACTATTACATTGCCTGATGGCTCTCAACGTGATTATTCTGATGCCATTTCTGTGCATGACATAGCTGCTGATATTGGTCCAGGACTTGCTAAAGCGGCTTTAGCGGGGAAAGTTGATGGCAAGTTGGTCGATACCTCGTATTTAATAGAGAACAATGTTGAACTCGGTATTATTACTGAAAAAGATGATGATGGTTTAGACATCATCCGTCATTCTACCGCTCATTTATTAGCTCAAGCAGTCAAAAGCCTCTATCCCGATGCTCAAGTCACTATCGGCCCGGTTATTGATAATGGTTATTACTATGATTTTGCGTATAAAAAAGGCTTTACAGAAGACGATTTAGTTACAATAGAAAAGAAAATGACAGAATTAGTAAAACAAAACCTGCCTATCGAGCGTCAGTTAATGAGCAGAGTAGATGCTATCGCATTTTTCCAAAAAATGGGCGAAGCCTATAAAGCAGAAATTATTGAATCAATTCCATCTGACGAAGACTTGTCATTATACCAACAAGGTGATTTTATTGATCTTTGTCGAGGTCCACACGTGCCTTCTACTGGCAAGATTAAAACTTTCAAGTTAATGAAAGTAGCCGGTGCTTATTGGCGTGGTGATTCAAATAATGAGATGTTAACCCGAGTATACGGCACAGCTTGGCCCGATAAAAAACAATTAAAACAATACTTACACCGCTTAGAAGAAGCTGAAAAACGTGATCACCGTAAATTAGGACGTAAATTGGATTTATTCCATACTCAGGAAGAAGCGCCGGGTATGGTGTTTTGGCATAATAATGGTTGGGTAATCTATCAACAAGTAGCAAGTTATATTCGTGAAACATTACGGCTTCATGATTATCAGGAAGTCAATACACCGCATTTGGTCGATCGAATTTTATGGGAAAAATCGGGTCATTGGGAAAAATTTCGTGATGATATGTTTACCACCAATTCAGAGAATCGTGAATTTGCGGTAAAACCCATGAATTGTCCGTGTCATGTGCAAATCTACAATCAAGGTTTAAAAAGTTATCGTGATTTACCGCTACGTATGGCCGAGTTTGGCTCGTGTCACCGTAATGAACCGTCCGGCACACTGCATGGCTTAATGCGAGTACGGGCTTTTACACAAGACGATGCTCATATTTTTTGTACCGAAGATCAAATACAGGATGAAGTTTCGAGTTTTATTGATCTACTTTATTCGGTTTATGCAGACTTTGGATTTTCCGATATTATTATTAAATTATCAACGCGACCTGAAAAACGGGTTGGCTCTGATGCCGATTGGGATAAAGCCGAACAGGCTTTACAGATTGCCCTTGATAATAAAAACATAAAATGGGAGCTGCAACCTGGTGAAGGTGCCTTTTATGGTCCGAAAATTGAATTTTCATTACGCGATTGTTTAGAGCGTGTTTGGCAATGCGGTACAATCCAGGTCGACTTCTCAATGCCGGGTCGTTTGGATGCACACTATGTTGCTGAAAATGGTAATAAACAAGTTCCGGTGATGTTACATCGAGCCATTTTAGGTTCATTAGAACGATTTATCGGTATTTTAATTGAACATCATGCTGGCGCATTTCCAGCGTGGTTGGCACCAGTTCAGGTGGTTATTTTGAATATTACGGACAATCAGGCTGAATATTGCCATAAAATTGTCGAAACTTTGAAAAATAAAGGGTTTAGGGTTAATTCGGACTTGAGAAACGAGAAAATTGGCTTTAAAATCCGCGAGCATACTCTACAAAAAATTCCGTACCTCCTAGTGATAGGAGATAGGGAAGTAGAAGAGTCAACTGTGGCCGTGCGTGTACGAGGCGGTGAGGATCTCGGTGCAATCCCCTTAATGGATTTCATTGACAAACTCACGAACGATATCGAACACCGCGGCCAAATTATTTAAATAAGCATTTAATATATTTAGCATTTTGGAGGAATAACTTATCGCTGCAGAGAAAAAAACACGTATGAACGGGGAGATAACTTCGAGTGAATTACGTGTCATTGATAGTGAAGGAAATCAATTAGGTATTTTATCAAGGGATGAGGCGCTAAACAACGCTGATGAAGCTGATATGGATTTAGTTGAAGTTTCTCCAGATGCGAAACCACCCGTTTGCCGAATTATGGATTACGGCAAATTTGTTTTCGAAGAAAATAAACGAAAACATGCTGCAAAGAAAAAGCAGAAACAAATTCATATTAAAGAAGTAAAGTTTCGTCCGGGGACGGAAGAAGGCGATTACCAGGTAAAACTACGCAACCTGACTCGTTTTCTAAATAATGGGGACAAAGCCAAAGTTACACTGCGTTTTCGCGGTCGTGAAATGGCGCATCAAGAGCTAGGACGTGATCTTCTAAAAAGGGTAGAAAAAGACTTGGTCGAATACGGCAGTGTCGAACAATACCCAAAGATGGAAGGTCGCCAAATGGTGATGGTGATTGGCCCTAAAAAAAGTAGTAAATAGACGTACACTACAGTCCGTCGTGGTTTGGCTGCCACAGATTGCCTGTCAAAAGTGTATTTAAGTAACATTCAATTTTATAAAAAATTGATTATAGAAATGCGGAGTATTAAACATGCCAAAAATGAAAACCAATCGAGGTGCTGCAAAGCGTTTTCGTAAAACTGCTTCAGGTGGTTTTAAACGGAAACAGTCTCACCTTAGACATATTCTTACTAAAAAATCCACTAAGCGTAAGCGTCAGCTTCGTTCCGGTGAAATGATAGCTAGCGCCGATGTCCGTATGGTACGTCGCTTGTTGCCGTTCGTGTAAATTGATTAATTAGAATATTCTGAGGAAAACATTATGCCAAGAGTAAAACGCGGCGTCACAGCACACGCCAGACATAAGAAAATTTTAAAACTTGCAAAAGGGTATCGAGGACGCCGTAAAAGCGTTTATCGTGTCGCCAAACAAGCCGTTACTAAAGCCGGTCAATATGCATATCGCGATCGTCGACAAAGAAAACGTCAATTTCGCGCACTGTGGATTGCACGTATTAACGCAGCATCACGTGAGTGCGGTATTACCTACAGTCGATTTATGAATGGTCTTAAAAAGGCCGCCATTGGTATCGATCGTAAAGTATTAGCTGACATTGCTGTCTATGATAAAGCCGGATTTGCTGCTTTAGCTGAAAAAGCAAAAGCAAGTTTATCGTAAGCTAGTTTATACCTCGTAATTTAAAGTATAAATTACGAGGAACTTATAGCGTAAGATATCAAGGGGAAGGTCAATGTATTGACCTTCCCTTTTTTATTATAAAAAATAAAACTTAAAGTAGAGTCTAAATCGTGCAACAAGAACTTGAAGAACTAATTAAAACCGCACAAGCTGCGATTATTGAAAGTGTTGATCTAGCTGTGTTAGATGATATTCGTGTTAAGTACCTAGGTAAAAAAGGACTTATTACTGAACGAATGAAGCAATTAGGCAAATTATCTAAAGAAGAGCGTCCCGCAGCCGGCCAAGCTATCAATAATGCAAAACAGGCTGTACAAGTTAGTTTAACTGAACGCAAAGATGTGCTTCAAAATGAGTTTCTCAATGCCCAGTTAGCCAATGAAAAACTTGATGTTACATTGCCTGGACGTAGAGCATCAGCCGGAGGATTTCATCCGGTCACCATTACGATGAATCGTATTCAAGAATTGTTTTCAGCAATGGGATTTAGTATTGAAGAAGGGCCCGAGATTGAAGATGACTTTCATAATTTTGAAGCGTTGAATATTCCTGAAACACATCCTGCACGAGCAATGCACGATACATTTTATTTTGATAATAAACTGTTGTTAAGAACGCATACCTCTCCAGTACAAATTCGAGCTTTGGAAACACGTGAGCCACCTTTAAGGTTAATTGCACCTGGTCGCGTGTATCGGTGTGATTCTGATTTAACTCACACTCCAATGTTTCATCAAGTGGAAGGGTTAATGGTTGACGATTCAGTTACGTTTGCCGATCTTAAAGGTATCATAATCAATTTCTTGCAACAATTTTTTGAGCAAGATGATTTAGCCGTTCGATTTAGACCTTCGTACTTTCCATTTACCGAACCGTCTGCCGAAGTTGATATCCAATGCGTGATGTGTGGCGGTGATGGCTGTCGAGTTTGCAGTCAAACAGGTTGGATTGAAGTATTAGGTTGTGGCATGGTTCATCCCAATGTTTTTTCTCATGTAAATATTGATACTGAAAAATATACAGGATTTGCTTTTGGTATGGGCGTTGAACGGTTATCAATGATTCGATATGGTGTTAATGATTTACGTTTATTTTTTGAAAACGACTTACGTTTTTTAAATCAGTTTAGATAACAAAATACGATATCAATATTTTATAAAGCATTTTTATTATTTAATAATTAAGCTAACAATCCCAAGGATTAAAATGAAATTTAGTGAACAATGGTTAAGAGAGTGGGTTAACCCAGATATATCAACCGAAGAATTATCACATCAATTGACAATGGCAGGCCTTGAAGTCGATGGTATTGAAAAAATTGCTGGTGAGTTTTCAAAGGTGGTTGTTGCTCAAGTTTTGGATGTTATCGCTCACCCTGATGCTGACAAATTACAAGTTTGTAGTGTCGATATTGGTGATGCTGACCCCTTATCAATTGTTTGTGGTGCTAACAATGTCGCTAAAGGCCTTAAAATTCCAGCCGCTTTGATTGGTGCTAAATTACCCGGTGGACTCAAAATAAAAAAAGGGAAGTTACGTGGTGTTGCATCACACGGAATGCTCTGTTCTGAAACTGAATTAGGTTTGGCTGATGAAGCTGAAGGACTCATGGTATTACCTGATGATGCGCCAGTAGGCGATTCAATTAGAGATTACCTAAATTTAGATGATATGGCTTTTGATGTTGATTTAACTCCAAACCGAGGGGACTGTTTGAGTGTCCAAGGAATTGCGCGTGAAGTAGGTGTTTTAAATAGATTGAATGTTGAGAAAATTAAAACTAAAAAAATTATATCGCAACATAAAGACTTACTTAAAGTAACAGTTATTGCTGAACAAGCCTGTCCGCATTATTCTGGCGTAATTATTAACAATATTAATGTGCAAGCCCAAACACCATTGTGGATGGTAGAAAAACTGCGTCGTAGTGGTATTCGCACAATTAGTCCGGTTGTTGATGTTACCAATTTTGTACTGCTTGAATTAGGGCAACCAATGCACGCTTTTGATTTGGATAAAGTGGATTCTGAGATAATCGTTCGTTATGCTAACGATGCAGAAAGCTTAAAGCTACTCGATGGTCAGGAAATTAAATTAAGCAATCGCGATCTCGTTATTGCTGATAAAAAGCTGCCTTTAGCCCTTGCGGGAATCATGGGTGGCGATGCAAGCAGTGTTACGGATGATACAAAAAATATATTTTTGGAAAGTGCTTTTTTTGAACCAAGTATGATCGCAGGACGAGCCAGAAGCCACAGTTTACACACCGACTCCTCTCATCGATTTGAACGAGGTGTCGCTTCGGATCTTCAAAATCAGGCTATTGAACGTGCCGTCGAATTATTGCTGGCGATTGCTGGTGGAGAAGTGGGTAGCATTACTGAAGTTAATTCTTCAAAAAACCTTAAAAAACACAATGCTATCAATTTTCGACCAACACGATTTAAACGTGTTATGGGCTTAGAGCTTGAATTGAGCGAAATGAAAGAAATTTTAGAGCGCCTAGAAATGGACGTAAAAGAACAATCTAAGGATAGTTGGAAAGTTACGCCACCTGCATTTAGGTTCGATATTAATTATGAAGAGGATCTGCTAGAAGAATTAGGTCGAATATATGGTTACGAGCGGTTGCCAGCACGGTTACTAAAAGGCAGTTTAACCTTACCTAAGAGTCCTGAGTCTAATAATAGTCTACAAGGCTATCGATCAGATTTAGTGGCTCAAGGCTACTCTGAGGCGATCACCTACAGTTTTGTGGATGACAAAGTCCAAAGCTTACTGGAGCCTGAGCTTAATGCTATAAAATTGGCGAATCCTATCTCGGAAGATATGGCAGTGATGAGAACATCACTTTGGACCGGATTAATACAAGCTGTTCAATATAACTTGCATCGTCAGCAATCTCGTATAAAATTATTCGAGTATGGTCTTAAGTTTGTAATGCAAGATACTGAATTACAACAAATAGAATCTTTTGCTGGAGTCGTTGTTGGCGCAAAATATCAAGAACAATGGGCAACTAAGTCCCGTGAGGTTGATTTTTATGATGTCAAAGGAGACGTTGAGCGGCTATTAGAGCGTGCAGGGATTGCTCAAGAGTTTAGTTATGAATCAGTAACTCATCCAGCTTTACATCCTGGCCAAACAGCTGAAATTAAGCGAAACAACAAACATTGTGGTTGGGTTGGTGCAATTCATCCAGGATTGCGAAAAAAATTGGGACTGTCCAAGAATATATTTCTATTTGAATTAGATTTTTGGGCGTTGAAAGATGGCATTATTCCGAAGTTTGAAGTTTTGTCTAAATTTCCATCATCTCGACGCGATATTGCTATTGTTGTTGATGAAAATGTGCCGGCTGAACAGATCATGCAGAGTATTAAAAATAATCAAGTAACTTACCTAACAAATGTCGAGTTATTTGACGTGTATACAGCCGAAGGTATTGATTCTGGACGAAAAAGTCTTGCTTTGGGCTTGACCTTACAGG
>CAYQUC010000089.1:0-14000 GCA_964420605.1 uncultured Thioalkalispiraceae bacterium
CTTAGTGGTATTCTTTTTAAGTGACTCAGTAGTATATCGCCTAACAGCAAAAACTATTCCCTTGCTTTACAATCTTTGAAATAAACGTCGCCGACACTGGTTTTTGTATATAAAAACCTTGCATACTTTCACAACCGACTTTTTTTATAAATTCATTTTGTTCGTTGTTTTCAATACCCTCAGCAATTATTTCTAATGATAAGCCCCGAGCCATCTCAGCGATTGCAGTTACTATTGCAGAATCTTTTGGATCATGTGGCAAATCTTTAATAAACGATCGATCAATTTTTAACACATCTAACGGGAATTTTTTTAAATAACTCATCGATGAATATCCAGTGCCAAAATCATCAATGGAAATCCTAACGCCCATACTGCGTAATTCAGACAGCACATTAATGGTTAATTCTATATCTTGCATTAAGATACCTTCGGTTAACTCTAACTCAAGACATTCACCAGCCATCTCCGTCCGATTGAGAATGTCTCGCACTTTTTTAACAAAATTCATTTGTGTAAATTGAATAGCAGAAACATTTATAGCAATCCGCAACGCATCTGAGCCCTTATCCTGCCATTTTTTATTTTGAATACACGCCTGCTCTAAAACCCAGTTACCAATTTTAATAATTTGCCTGGATTCCTCAGCAATGCTAATAAATGAATTAGGATACAAACGCCCTTTCTTTGGATGTTTCCAACGTATTAATGCTTCAGTCCCAACCATTTTTGATGTTTTAGAATCAATAACCGGTTGATACTCTAGATAAAATTCATCATTTTTTAATGCTGCTCTAATATCATTTTCTAAACGCAATCGATCCGTTACCATCTGATTCATTTTTTTAGTAAAAAAATCATACTGGTTACGCCCCGACTCTTTAGCACTGTACATCGCTAAATCTGCATTTTGAATTAATTTTGTGGCATTATCACCATCACTTGGAAATAACGCAATCCCAATACTCGCACTAATAAATATTTCGTGTTCATCAATTTCAAAAGGAACATTTAAAATCTTCAATATGTGCTTCGCCACTTTAGCTGCATTAAGGGATGCTCCAATTTTCGGCAATAAAAATATAAATTCATCACCACCAAGACGTGCAACAATATCAGTCTCACGAAGACAGGTTTGGATTCGTTTCGCGACTTCTTTTAATAAAATATCACCGACCTTATGTCCAAGTGTATCATTAATAAATTTGAACCTATCCAGATCCATAAACATCACGGCTAATTTACCACCGTAACGATTACAATAACTCAAGCCACGTTTTAATCGATCATTATAAGTATAACGATTGGGTAATCCCGTTAACACATCGCGCGTCGCTAAGTAATGTTCACGTTTTTCAGTTTGTGCCAGCTTCACCCAAAGTCGTTTGCGTTCAATCGCATGTCGAATCGAGCGAAATAATAAACTCGCATCAAAGGTACTTTTGACAATAAAATCTTGTGCACCGGACTTTACAGCTTTTAACGCCAATTCATCATCTTCTTCATTGGTGATTATAATAATCGGCATATCAGGTACAACTTGGTGGGCTTTATTTAAAATACGAATTCCAGAACCATCAGGTAAGCTCAAATCCAACAACATGATATTATAAGAATTTTTCGTTAATTCATCGATAGCATCATTGATTCGAGCGAATGACGTTAAGGAAAATTGTTCATTACTGGATTTTGATAAATAACTATTGATGAGTGCAACATCACTCGGATTATCATCAACTAATATGACATCAATTTGTTTACTCATTTAGAATTTTTCCAACTTACATTTCAAAAGTAAATTTTATATTTAGTGTCAGTTCGTTTAATTGTCATGCTTATCGGCACATAAACAGTAATACTTTAAATAATAGGTAATATTAAGTAAAAAATTTAATTTTGAGTCTATAGTAATTGTTTGATTTCTATCACTATAGTAGAGTCGAACCAATTAGTATTGTCAGTCTATTTTTGAGGAAATATCATGTTTAATGCACATCTAAACCTTGCCTTATCTCTGGTTTTTAGCCTTTATTTATTGAATCTTAATCTCATAGACACTACCTGCTTATGTATAGCGACCGTTATCATGAATGTACTCCTGTAATTTAATGCATTTAAATTGTTTGATTAACTATTTTATTAAGGTTGCATTGGTGTTGTCGTTGAAAAAAGATAACGATGAATTTTCCATTGACCATTTTCTTTTTTAAAAATAAACAATTCATTATTACCTTCATCTATTATTTTACCATTCGCCAAAATTTTAGTTTTTCCTATCGAACTGGTTCTGGCCCATGCCGTTATGCCAATAACGTTTATTTCATAAATAGTAAATTTGATATTGAGGTCAATATTGTTAAACACATATTCATATGCTCTTTGGACTGCATCTCGTCCTACCTGTGCCACAGAATGTTGTGGCATAAAAACTGGGTTTTTTCCGTAAAGCGCTAAGATTGACTGGCTGTCACTTGCGTTTAAATGCACTCCGTACGTATTAATAAGACGTTCGATGGACTTACTCTCAACCGATGTTTTGGCCATAAGCGGAGTAGAAACCAATAAAATACTACAAAGCATTAAATAAATCGTTGTTTTTTTCATAATGTTGTCCTGTTATAGAGAAGATTGTGGCTGTATAACAGCATAATTCATTCGATTACTGATGATTAGAGGCTTATAACAAGAATCAACTTCTCATATATGGAAAGATAAGTTATTATTTAACCTAAATGCAGCATAAAAATAGAAGGCGTTAAAATGGACTTAAATTCAGTCGAACTATTTGTTAGGGTCGTACAAAAAGGCAGTTTCTCTGCTGCATCGCGCTATACTGGTGTTCCCGTTGCCACAGTCAGTCGTCGAGTAAATGACTTAGAACGATCGCTAAATGTTCGGTTACTCGAACGCTCCACTCGGCAACTTCGTCTTACCGGTGCAGGTTCTACATTATATGAATTTGTATCACGTGGTTTAGAAGAAATGGATGCTGGCGTATTGGCACTGCAAAACCGTGAAACAGAACTCAGCGGAACATTACGTCTGTCAGTACCACGTAATTTTGAACCGTGGTGGTCTTTACTCAATAATTTTCAGAAAAAGTATTCACGCATTAAGCTCGATATTTACGCTACAGAACGAAATGTCGACTTAATAGAAGACGGCATCGATGTATCACTACGAATAGGTGATATAGATTATCTATCAGCGGTTGCCCGAAAACTTATCGATTACCGCCATATACTCGTTGCCACACCTGAATTTATTACCGCATTTGGCAAACCAAAAACACCTCACGAACTGCTTGGATTTCCGTGTGTCGCCTGGGGGAAAAAAAATGAATTAATTGAATGGCATTTGGGAGACCAAAAAATAAAAATTGAACCTTACATTCGTGCTAACGACTACCATCATATGCGTTACCTGACATTACAAAATCACTGTATCACAGAGCAACCACCATTCATGGTACGTGACCTGATTATGCAAAATCGTTTAATACAAATCTTACCGGAATACGATTTTCCACAGTACAGTGTTAGTCTTTTATATCAAAGTCGACACCAGCTATCACGTATTGCTCGCGTTTATATTGATTATTGCATTTCAAATGCAAACCAATACCTTACTACGGATATATAAATGCCTGATAAAGCCACTACAAATTGATGACATGTTATGTGTCGATATTTTTCTGCTCATGCGCTATTAACCAGCGTTTTCTTTCAATTCCGCCACCGTATCCTGTTAGTTTTCCATCTTTCCCAATCACGCGGTGGCAAGGAACAATAATGGAAATTCGATTAAAACCGTTAGCAGAGGCAACAGCTCTAACCGCTTTAGGGTTGTTTATTTCCTTAGCTTGTTGCTGATACGTTGACGTTTCACCATAAGGTATAGCCCTCAAACATTTCCAAACTGAATTTTGAAAATCGGTACCAGGCGTTTGAATTTTAACATCAAATTTTTTACGTTGACCATCACAGTATTCGGCTATTTCAACTTTGCCTTTTTTTATGTGCTGGTTTTCACCTGCAATAATCCTCGCATTTAGTCGTTTTTGTAAATCTTTAAATTCTGTTTCCAGCATCCTCCTATCAACAAATTCCAACAAACATACACCATCATCGCTTGCACATATAAACATTGGCCCTAAAGGTGTCGTTAACCGACTAATCAAAATGACGCTGGAATCAACACTATTTTTCGGTGATTTTCCGATAAATTTCTTTTAGGTATACCCAAAGCCACTTAACGATTCATATCCTGTATCGAAGGCAGTCTCTGTTGTTGTTTTTCCAGATTTCAATTCTTGAAACGCATTATTTATACGATACATTCTTTGATAAGCTTGAAAGGTCATTCCATAATTTTTTTTAAACCATCGCCGCACCAACTCAGGACTAACGTGGTTTTGCCGAAGTTGGAAATCTGAAATTTTTTCTTTCGGATTATCCCTGACCAGCTTCATCGCTTGCTCTACTTGCTCAGGTGCTTCATTAGTATTTTCAGTTGGTTTACACACTTGACACGGTCTGTAACCCGCATCAAGCGCTTCCTTACATGTGGTGTAAAACTCAGCATTTTCTAATTTTGGTTTTCTTGCTCTACAAGTTGCAATACAAAAAATAGAAGTGGTTTTAACTCCCACATAAAAGATCCCCACAAAACTGGGCTCTCGGTTTAATAGTGCCTGATAATAGGTTTTTATTTTTTTCTTGTCGGTAATGAGCATATTTAAAATACCGGGTTGAAAGATTGATTTTTGACAACGTCACTCAGAATCTGCTCAAAGCTGTTATTCATGTAATCAAAGATGAAATTACCCATACTAATACGTTTTACGCCCAGTTTATTTAGCGTTTCAAAATTGGGGAGGTTGGGCATACACATTACGTTAATTGGCAACTTGGTGCTTTCAGTGATCTTTTTTATGTCATCCTCTTTTTCAATACAAGGAATGAAAATACCGTCTGCGCCCGCTTCTTCAAACAACTGCATACGTGTTTTAGTTTCATCGAGCGCATTTGAACATCCTAATAAAAAAACGTCCGTTCGCACATTTAAAAAAATATCGATATTATCATTTTTAAGTTTTCTCTTAATCGTAGAAATTGTTTTTGCAAATTCCTGAGCATTAAGCAGCCTGCGCTCTTTGTCAACGATACTATCTTCTATGTTGATACCAACGACACCAAAACCAGCTAATTCTGTGATATGAGTTGCAATCTCTGAAGGCTCTCGGCTGTAGCCTGATTCTAGATCGACAGTTAGAGGGAGGTTGGTATTTGCCATTATTCGTTTAACTAAATAATTTAATTCAGAGAAACTCATATTTTCTCCATCGTCATAGCCCAACAAAGTGGCGATTGCAGCACTTGATGTACCAATAGCTTGAAAGTCTAATTTCTCGGCTATTTTAGCACTAGCAACATCCCAAACATTGCAGATAAGCAATGGAGTATTTTGATCATGTAAATTTTTGAATGTCATATTTTAGCACCTGCTTTTTTCTTTGAAACAAAATACGATAAGTGACAATCAGCTTGCAACTGAAAACAAATGCCACTATAAATTATCCCTTGGCACTATAGCTGCAACTCTCCAATAAATATAACAGAAGCCGCTTTGTTTGTTGCTGCGTTTAAAGGCTATTGAATTTTATTGAGCGAAAAGCCATTGTTTAGAAATAAATTTTTCCATATTTCTAGCGTTCTAAAATACCACGGTGCAGGGTTGATGAAACTAATGTTAAACCCTACCCATGAACCATTTCTCCAACCGTCTATATATTTAAAGTCACCACAGGATGAGTGGTAAGGATTTAATTTTATCTGGATATTTTCATGGCATTTAATTTTCCGTTTTTATAAACATAACACCATATTTTAGAATCATTTTTTAGCGATTTATTAATATTGTATTGTAAACCTGTTATCATAGTTTTGCTTTTTCAATAATGAGATCATTTCATTTATATCAAATTTTGAAATTGTTGAAATACCTAATTTATATTCTCTAAAAGTTAATTTAATTTCAACTTCATTATTTTTTATCGTGATATTTTCTAGCACATTAACATGTTCTTATTCAAAAAAATCATTTTCTAATGAAATTTTTACTCCCCCGTTCATTCTCATCCAGCAATTCTTCATAAAACAGTGTTCTTAAAAGAATTAAACTTTTTACCCCCATATCTTCCTCATAAACAGCAAAGGATATAATAAGATCGTTGTCATCTTCTTCAAGGCTAATAAATTGAATTCTATGTTTCATAGTATATTTTATTTTTCTAACTGTAAACTAGACAGCACAAACAGCTACCTTGCACCATGATTAATTCACTTAGTAACCACTCGACATTATTAAAACTTTTTTTGTTAAATTTGATTTAGCCAAATGCCATAAAAAAATCGCCTCCATATATTATGGTTTTATTATGAGCATCAGCTTCTAATCTTAGTATTTCTAAACTCTTTTTCTAAAAAGAGCAATAAAATATAGACACTTTACATCAAAGTTATTAATGATGAATTGTTTGTTTTTGTTCGGTTCTTAAAACTCAAGTGCCAAGGCTTAAATAAAACACTCAAGCAGTATGGTAAAAAATGGGGAGCCCAATTTCTTAATTTTTGATTTTATTAAAGAAACCATAAAAAAATAGCGTTGTGACACGCAACGATATTACTCAATACATCAAATATTTAATCATTATATTTGTGTCTTTAATAAGACCACATGAAACTCTCAAGTATTTAAAAAAGATGCCGTTATTACTGTAGTTATTGTCAATGCCTAAAACATCACTTAGATGCATCCTTGGATTTCAATCAGGCAAAATCGTAATAACTAAGGAAACTTTAATGTTTAAAAATTTTAATTTAGGCAGCTTATTCTGGAAATTGGTTTTACCAATTATTGTATTATTTACAGTTGTAATTGTAGCCTTGAGTTTTTATATTCCTACTGAAATAACGAATCGCACAGTTGAATTTGCAACAGTTAACTCAAAACAAATGGCTAAACAATTTAAAGTATTACGTAAATATTATGTCCAAAATATCGTAAAAAAAGTCACCGCCGGTTCTAATATGAAGCCAGCAATTGATCACAAAAATAATCCAAATGCATTTCCATTACCTGCAACAATGATTCACGATTTAAGTGCTTTACTAAAAAATGAAGGAACAACAATTAATCTATACAGCGCCTATCCCTTTCCTAACCGTCAATCCAGAATCCTTGACAGCTTCCAAACAAGAGCATGGGATTATCTGGTTAAAAACCCGAAAAGTGTCTTCATTGAGAAAGTTAATACAGACGGAAAATCCATTGTTCGAGTCGCGGTTGCTGATACCATGGTCGCAGAAGGTTGTGTTAGTTGTCACAACTCACATCCCGACACACCGAGAACCGGATGGAAGTTAGGCGACGTACGCGGTGTTTTAGAAATCAAAAGTGATATTAGTGCACAGGTTTCAGCAAGTGTAACAACAGGACTTAAAATTATTTTAGTCTTAATTATTTTATTACTGATTAGTATTACAACAATTTATTATGTTTATAAACTAGTAATAGCAAACAAACTTGCAGATTTGACACACAGTATTAGTGACTTGACAAAAGGAAACAGTGATTTAACAAAACGTATCAATGATAGTGGTCGTGATGAAATATCGTATTTAGCAAAGGATTTTAACCAGTTTCTAGAACATCACCGGGTATTTATTAAAGAGATAGCAAACTCTGCACAGCAATTATCCGAATCTTCTACTGAAATGGTAAAAATTACTGAACAATCACGAGACTACTCGTTGGAGCAAAAAAATCAAATAGGTTTAGTGGCAACTGCTGTTAATGAAATGTCAGCTTCAATACACGAAGTTGCAAATAATACTACAACTGGTGATGAGTCAGCACGACTAGCTAAGAAAGAAACATCTTCAGGATTACAAGTAGTAGAAAAAAACATTAGTATAACAAACACTTTAGCAAAAGAAATCGAACAGGCCGCCGTAGTAATCCAAGAGCTTAAAACGGATAGTGAAAGTATTGGTAGCGTACTGGATGTTATCCGAGGAATTTCTGAGCAAACTAATTTATTAGCTTTAAATGCTGCTATTGAAGCTGCACGTGCCGGTGAACATGGTCGCGGTTTTGCTGTGGTAGCCGATGAAGTCCGTACACTGGCTAGTAGAACTCAGGATTCAACTGTTGAAATCCAAGAAATGATTGAACGGTTACAAAGCGGCTCGGACAGCGCAGTTACAGTAATGGAAAAAGGAATAGAAACGGTTAATGCTAGTGTTAAACAAGCCACACAAACAGGTGAAAGTTTAAAGTCCATTACCGATGCGGTTAATAAAATATTTGAGATTAATACACAAGTTGCCAGTTCTATCGAGGAACAAAGCATTGTAGCCGAAGACATTAATCAAAATATTGTTAATGTTGACGCTCTAGCCCAACGCAATAATGAATCTTCTGAAAAGGCTGCATCGGCTTACGAAAAATTAAATGTGCTAGCCGACAATCTTTCTACTTTAGTTAGCCGTTATAAATTTGAATAATTTTATTATATAGAGTGTATTAGTAAGTTCTCATGTCTTAATGTAGACGTATTTAATTACAAAACTTAAGAGATAATTGGTATTTTAATGCTTAAACTAAAATTAACAATTAAACATAAATTCATTCTTGCTGGCGTGTTGACTTTTGTCTCAATGCTCTCCATTTTGAGCATAGGTCTATTTACTACTACCGAATTTAAAAAATTTGGCGACATTGGGTTAGCTATTACTAAAATAGAATCTGGCATGTTGATGTTACGGCGCAATGAAAAAGATTTTCTTTCTCGTAAAAATCTGAAGTACCAAGCTAAGTTCAATAACAATTATGAAACATTACAAACTCGGGTTAATTCTCTTAAAACAGCATTAGATAACGCCAAATTGGATACTGTTCCAGCAGATAACTTAAAAACTACACTTAATAATTACAAAGTTAGCTTTAACAATATAATTAGTTTACAACAAAAAATTGGTTTACATTCTAAGGATGGCTTATATGGAAGCTTGCGAAAAGTAATACACAACGTCGAATCTGAAATTAATGTGCTAGGGGATCAACGTTTGCGTGCGGATATGTTGCTATTACGTCGTAACGAAAAAGATTTTATGTTACGCCATGACATGAAGTATCTCGAAAAATTTACCTATAATACTAATGCATTTAATAACGACTTATCTAATAGTGAATACTCTTTAGAGGCGAAAGAAAAACTTAAAGGTATGATAAAACAGTATCAAACTAAATTTGGTGAGTTAGTTAAAACGAATCAATTAAAGGGCTTAAATAGCAACCAAGGTTTGATGGGAGAAATGCGTACAACCGTACACAATACTGAAACAATGTTAAAAAATTTAAGTAAAGAGTTAAATGATACAATTAAATCTCAAGTTGGGAGTCTCGATAGATTAATGACGACAACAACGCTAATTGCTCTGGTACTCGCAATATTTGTAACAGGAATTATTAGTTGGATTGCATTAAGTATTATTCGTCCTATCCAGTCGCTTGCATCAACGATGACGCAAGCAACAAATAATAGTGACCTTAGTTTACGTGTCAAAATCAGCACCGATGATGAAATTGGCACAACGGCTATTGCATTTAATACTATGTTGGAAAAATTCCAAAATATCGTTGTCCAGGTAAATGGTTCCTCAACACAAATGAGTGCGGCGGCGGAAGAACTTTCTGTTATCACTAAAGAAAACTCTAGTGAAATTGAATCGCAAAGTTTGCAAACCGATCAAGTTGCAACGGCAATTAACGAAATGTCATCTACCGTTCAAGAAGTATCACGTAATGCGTCTGATGCGGCATCGTCGGCTAATGAAACAATGAATCAGGCGGAAACTGGCCGCAAAGTCGTCAATGCATCCATTGAATCTATGGGCTCTATATCAAAAGAAATTGAACAAGCAAGTACAGTCATTCATAAGTTAGAAGAAGATGGTGTGAAGATAGGTGCGGTACTGGATGTTATTAGAGGTATTGCTGAACAAACAAATTTACTTGCTCTTAACGCAGCTATCGAAGCCGCACGTGCGGGTGAACAGGGACGAGGTTTTGCTGTGGTTGCAGATGAGGTTCGTACTTTGGCATCAAGAACTCAAGAATCAACTCAAGAAATTCAACAAATGATTGAGAGCTTACAATCAGGAACAGCAGCAGCAGTCGTTGCAATGGATTCTAGTAGTGCTGAAGCACTGCATGGAGTGGAAAAAATATCTACCGCTGGTGATGCCTTGAGCACTATTGTAAGTGGTATTACACATATCAATGACATGAATACACAGATCGCAAATGCTGCAAAAGAGCAAAGTGTAGTAGCAGAGGAGATAAATCAAAATGTTGTGAAAATTAGTGATATTGCAGTTGCAGCAGCCGCGAACTCATCTCAAACACAAGTTGCGAGTGAAGAACTTTCGCGTTTATCAATCGATTTACAAGAATTAGTATCTCAATTTAAATCTTAAAAGACATGTTTATTGAAAATCTAGCAATTATAGTATCTCGCTCTAATAAAACTCATTTAGTCAAAGCCTGTAGGATTTTGACAGATTTCATTATAGGCACTAGGAACAGATAATTGGGCGATTGGATTTCTTAATGAATGTCGAATCTAGCAGTAGCGAGCAATTTAATATGATAAGTAAAAATTTCACTGCATAGATTTGTTGGCTTAAAAAATTCACAGCATCTAATTATAAAATTTGGGGTAATTCAATGAGTACAGTAATCGATAATGTTGACTATGGTCCTTTAGCACAACTAATCGGAAAATGGGTTGGAAATAAAGGACTAGATAATGCGCCGGATGCAAAAGCAAACCCCGATGAAACCTCTTTTACAGATGAATTGATTTTTACTATTGCGGGCCCATCTGAAAATTCAGAAGAACAAAATTTAGTGTCTATTAAATACCATCATGTAGTCCGTAAGTTAGAAAACGGTCATATTTTTCATGATCAAATAGGCCATTGGATTTACGAAAAAAGCACAAATATCATAATGCACTCTTTAAGTATACCCCGAGCCGTATGTTTACTTGCTGGAGGAAAATACCAAGAAAATAATGGCGAAAGTATATTTAATGTCGAAGCAAAAGCAGGAAGTCAAACATACGGAATTGTACAATCACCATTCATGCTTGAGAAAGCAAAAACAAAAGCATTTAAACTGAGCTTATCTATTAAAGGTAATGAGCTCAATTATCACGAAGTTACCTCTTTACATATTTATGAAAATGATTTTGAGCATATTGATAAAAGTACATTATTTCGTGTTACATATGAACAAGGTTAAAATGGGCTACAAAAGCTAGCGTTAATACTATTAAAATATTTAAAATTTAGTAGTGATATTAACTAAAGAACCATAGAGACAACGAGCTTGCACCATGATTCATTCCCTTAGTAAGCACTCGATGTTTCTGTTAAGGCTTTTGTTTGCTTAATTTGATTTTGCCAAATGTCATAAAAACAAGTGGCCCACCAGCATCAGCTCGATAAGCACCATTGGCTTTCGCTAACCGGTTGGCTACAGCCGAAAATTCCCACGCCTGCTCTTCCGAAACATACACTTTTTTCGATGTAAACAAATCGACACCGTATTTTAATCCATATTCCTTAACTAGACTAGCGTGCTTCTGAAGCGAAATTACGACTGAAGGATGCTCCCAAGCCCATAAAAAACTATGATCTTTAGGGTTATAAGTACCGATTATTTGAACTGGTGCGATAACTGACCGACCATCCTCAAACAGCCAAGATATAATTCCCTTATCTTGATCGACATTCCAAGTTTTTGCTCTACTAATACCCCATGTTTTATTATGGGAATTTGTTTGTAATCTTAGTCCTTCTAAACTCGCTTCAATGAACGGTTTAACATTGGCGGCATACTCTCCGGCATAGGTATTAATTGACAGGAACAATGTAAATATAAGGATACTAAGTTTTTTCATGATTTTTGATGATAATATTGTAAATAGCCCCGAACTCTTTTTTTGGGTATCTCAATTACCCTAGGCTACTGATAAATTGAAGATAGTGCTCTTGGTAATCCGCTAGATTGTTCTTACTAACCACTAAACAGACGGTCAATTTCACGCTGCTGCATGAAGCTGGGCTATGGTTTTTTCTTTTATTTTGGTGGATGAGGTTTCAGGATGATAGCTAACTTGATAAATGGATTTTCCTGCCATTTTTAAAAAAGACTCTACCTCAATATTATGAACAGCGTTTCCCCAATCTTCGCCAATAACGAAAATATCAACACCGAGTTCTTTACATGCAGATGTATATTCAAGTTCATAGTAGGGACGCACAATATCGACACAGCGCAAAGCTTGTAGCATTTCCATCCTTTGCTCAAGCGGCACAACAGGGACATTTTTTTTATAACTAGCCACCACTTCATCCGATGCGACACCAACAGCAACTGTTTTACCCAGTGCTTTACACTGTCTAAGTAGCGCCAAATGACCAACATGCAATAAATCCCAAGTACCTACTGTGTAAATAAGCATTTCGATATAATAACTCCCGATAAATTAAAGTATGTTACTATAGCATATTCCCTCATGGGACTATACCTCCTTCGGGCTCAGGCCTGTTTATAAATATTTTGTTAAAAAAAGGTACTTAAATGACAGCTGAAAATACTAAAGCTAAGCCGCTACAGTGCAAATCTATTATATCCTACGTCAACGATTTGCCTAATATTTCTTCACTGTCTGGTTTAGCTTGTACCCTTCTTGCCATTTTCTTTAGCATATCAGGGCTTTACGAAGCAGCAATGATTGGCATGATATGGGCTGTTGCTTTTGACTGGGCAGATGGTCTCATTGCACGCAGAATGAAAGGACGTACGGGTAACGATCGTACATTTGGAGGCCAGCTTGATGTCGTGATTGATATCGTTAGCTATGGTGTTACACCCGCCATTCTGCTTTTAAGTTACGGTAATTTCGACATTATCTATCTACCGGGTGCTTTTCTAATGCTTGCTGCCAGCGCGCTACGACTCAGTTATTTTACTACCTTTGGCCTTGATGGCGGAACCAAATACACAGGATTAGCTCTTGATAACAACAATATAATTCTCGTGTTTATATTTTTGTTTGAAAGTTTATTTAGCCATGGCTTTTTTTCTATCATTCTCTATGTTTGCGGAGTTGGACTCGCAGCATTAAATGTGTCTCAAATAAAAACACCTAAATTATCAGGAAAACCAATAAATGTTTTTATCCTAGCTAGCTATACTATTGGAATATCAGTTTTCTACGGATGGAAACTTCTATAAAAAATAAGTTAAATTTAAACTGAATAATAATTACACGAGATGCTCTTGTTCGCTATTTTTTAATTCAAAATAATAAACTTGTTATGCCATAATATTGTTCGCCTTTATCACAGAGAATGAAGCCTGACTCAGGCTTTTATATAATCAACGACCAAAGCCCATTACCATTTTATGCTCAAATCGTCGCCTCTCTTCATCCAGTAATAAATTGTCAGTCACCGGTTTATTATGATCAAGCAGTCCCAATAGCTCACAGATAATACCGCAAATCTCAGTTTGTTTTGGTGCACAAGCAGCTTGATGAGAGAAACGATCACCTATGACATATAATGGAATATCGCGCTCTTCAGCTAAACAACCGCCATGGCTTTTATCAGTATTCATGCCATGATCGGCAGTAATAATAATTTGGTAACCTGCTTCAATCCAAGTTGGTAGGTATTCAGATAGCTCTTTATCTGATCGGCGAGTGGTATTACGGTAATGAGAACTATCAAGTCCAGAACGATGCCCAGCCTCATCAATGCCCATCGGATGAACCAGTAGAAAGTCAGGGTCGTAACGGCGACGTAATAATTCAGCATCAAGGTACAAATGGCCGTCAGGGTATTGCCCATCGTGGTAAA
>CAYQUC010000090.1:0-13859 GCA_964420605.1 uncultured Thioalkalispiraceae bacterium
CCTTAACACTGGAATCACGTCGTACTCCATCATCAAGATTATAGAATTTACCGTTAGTACTGTATAAGGTATCTATTTCGTCTAAATAATTATTATCTTGAGCTACTGACAGACGTAAATGACTTTTAGTTGCATAATCATCCATGGTTTCTCTATCAATATTAAAACGATAAGCTAAATTCTCAGCGGTTTGTCCCATCGATAGGCCAACCACAGGGTCCGTTAAACCTCTAAGTAAACCAATAATCGGTTTTAAATGTTTTAATCGTAGTTGCCCGATGGTTTTTAACTTGTTTAAAAATGTTTTACTACCGTATAAATCACTTAACCAATTAACCATTGTGTCATTAAACAATATCGGTGCATGACTCATCGATTCAACGCCACCAGCCAATACAATTTCAGCTCGACCAGAACTGATGTCTTTCATGGCACAATCCAGTGCTTGTAAACCTGAGGCACAATTTCGCTGAACTGTCCAAGCCGGTACATGTTTACCACAACCTAATCTTAATGCCAGAATACGTGCTATATTGGCTTCGTCAGGTCCTGGCATAACACAACCAACAATAACCTCATCGATATTTTCTGCCGAAAATTTCTGTCTTGCCATTAATGGTCTAGCACAACCAAGAGCAAGTTCAATAGCTTTAAAAGGACCTGGCCGACCACGAGCTTTTAAGAACGGTGTTCGACTACCATCAACAACGTAAACAGCATGGTGTTTAGTCGTTTTTTTAGTGGTAGTGGCTTTCTTTGTTGCTGAGACTACTTTTTTTTGTACTGTTTTTTTCTTTACGGTAGCCATTTTATTCCTCATAGAAATCGATATTTTATTTATTATTTAAAATCAAAAGGGAAGTCATCCACTTTTATTACTTCACTACGAGCAGTTTCCGCAGTTCGTAAAATTTTGGCTTCATCTTGAGTTATTATTTCTTTTTCAATAGCTGCATCAATCATGCCAGCCATGCCATTAAATCCAGCATCAATCCCGCGTAATTCGCGATAGACTTTTCGTTCAATGTGTTCAGCCGTAATTATTTTCACTAAGGCATCATCAATTCTTGCAACTTGTTGTTTTAAATCTTCAGGAATATACATGCCTTTACTTAATCTATCTCGGGCTTTAGACGGGGATAATAATAGCTCTGCAACTGTGCTACCCAATTTATCCGATGGTGGTGAAAACTGTCGCCCTAAAGGAAAGATTAGCAATCGAACTATCCAAGATACTGGACGAACCGGTAGGTTAGATAATAGGCCATCCATTTTTTCTTGGATGGTAAATAATGTATCCTCACATACCCAACGAAGTAGCGGAATATCATCTTTTTGAGAGCCTTGATCTTCAAATCGTTTTAATACTGCAGTGGCTAAGTATAATTGACTCAAGATATCGGCGAGTCTACCTGAAATTTTTTCTTTACGCTTTAATGAGCTTCCTAACAACATAATGGAAATATCGGCTATTAGTGCAAATGCGGCGCTCAATCGTGTGAGGTGTTGATAGTAACGCCGAGTTTTACCAGTAGCACCAATAAACACAAAAACAGAGCTGGTGAGAGCATGATAAAATGAACGGTAAGCATTACTCATAAAGTAAGCCATATGTCCCAATAAAGCCCGATCAAATTTTTCTAAAGATTCATCCGAGTTTTCAGAATTAATGGCCTCCATTTCTTGAAAAATGTAAGGATGAGATCGAACCGCGCCTTGACCAAAAACAATCATCGAACGCGTTAAAATATTAGCACCTTCTACCGTGATGCTAATTGGAATTGCCTGATAGGCTCGCCCCATAATATTTTGAGGACCAAGGCAAATTCCTGCACCACCTAAAATATCCATCGCATCGTTTACAGTGCTTCGCATACTTTCAGTGAGATTGTATTTTACGATAGCTGAAATAACAGACGGCTTTTCGCCACGATCAAGCGCGGTAGCCGTTAGTGTTCGTGCGGCATCCATTTTATAGGTTGCACCTGCAATTCTGGCCAACGCTTCTTGAATGCCCTCGAATCGACCAATTGGTAATTTAAACTGTCGACGTATTCGAGCATAACCGCCCACTGAGCGGCTTGCTAATTTTCCAGCCCCGGTTGAGAGTGCGGGTAATGAAATAGAACGGCCATCAGCAAGACACTCCATGAGCATACGCCAACCTTGACCGGCACGTTCAGCACCTCCAATTAACCAGTCAATAGGAATAAAAACGTCTTTACCGCTATTAGGGCCATTCATAAACATGATGTTTAATGGTTGATGTCGCCGACCAATATTGACACCCGGAGTATTGGTTGGAATTAGTGCACAGGTAATACCTAGTGCCTCTTTTTCACCTAATAAATGGCCAGGATCATATAATTTAAATGCTAAACCTAAAATCGTTGCCACAGGTCCAAGTGTGATATAGCGCTTTTCCCAAGTTAACCGGACACCTAATACATCATCTTCTCCATTATAATTTTGTTTACATACTATCCCAAAATCAGGGATTGAGCCTGCATCACTGCCGGCATCAGGACTAGTGAGTGCAAAACAGGGAATATCGTCACCTTTTGCTAAACGGGGTAGGTAGTAACTTTTTTGCTCATCCGTGCCATATTCTAAAATTAATTTTCCCGGGCCTAAGGAATTAGGGACCATTACAGTAACTGCAGCAGCAACACTTCGGGTGGATATTTTCATTACTATTTCTGAGTGTGCCAATGCGGAAAAATCTTTACCACCATATTCTTTTGGGATAATTAAACTCAAAAAACCTTGATCTTTAATGTATTGCCAAACATCTTCGGGTAAATCAAAATCGCTATGGTTTAACTCCCAATCATTTAACATTTCACATAATGTGTTAACTGGCCCATCAACAAAGGTTTGTTCCTCCTCAGATAAATTACCTGGCTTTGACTGTCTGATTTTTTTCCAGTTGGGTTTACCGCTGAATAGTTCACCGTCCCACCAAACCGTACCAGCATCAATTGCATCTTTTTCGGTATCCGACATTGGTGGAGTAATACGCTTAAATAAGTTAAATAATGGTAATGTGATCCATTTAATACGCCAGTTATTTCGAATATTTGAATTTGATTCTGTCGTGGTAGATGGCTTCATATAACACTCCTGCTAATTCATACTATTTCATACTAGGCTATCAAAAATACGGTCATATATTGATACGTAAAAATACAAACGATGCTGCTTTAAGAATAGTTTATGATTGTCACAATCAACGATATTTAATGACAATTAATTATTGTATAGATAATGTACTTTATTGAATAACGTATAATAGTCAGTCATTAAAATAATAATAGACTATTATTAATAACTTACTAAAGAAATCTAGAAAGATTCGAGTATTGAAATTGATTTCTGTAGGGTGGTTTTATCAGTGTAAAAATGAGGTGAAAAACGGATACCGCCACCACGGTAAGCACACATGACTCTGTTTTTCATTAGATATTGGTATAACTGCTCATGATCTTTAGTTCGCGACTTAAATGTCACAATACCTGCAAAACGATTATCACTGGTATCTGTAATAATATCTATATCTGAAATACCGTCTAATAAATCGAATAAATACTGAACATTAGCTAATAACTGCGATTCTATTTGTGTTATTCCTATCTCGAGAATGAGTGACAAACTAGCGCTAAGTGCATGAATTCCAAGCATATTAGGGCTACCACACTCAAACCGCCGGGCGTTTTTGGCACAATGCCATGCCGTTTGCTGGAAATTATGATGATCTTCGATCATGTGCCAACCATACTGGTGTAATTGCAACTTATCAATTTGTTCCAAGCGGCAATAAAATAATGCTAAACCTTCAGGCGCTAACATCCATTTGTGACCATCCGCCATTAAAAAATCAATTTCGCATTCCTGTACATCCACCATTACAGCAGCAACACTTTGGATTGCATCAACGCAAAATAACACACCTTTTGATTTACAAGCATGGCCTAGTTTAGCTAAATCTAATTTTAAACCAGTGGAGTACTGTACTGAGCTAATCGATAACACTCGTGTTCGAGAGTCAAGCTGAGACAATAACGCAGCTTCAGGACTCTCATCACGACTAAGATCAACCATTTTCACAGCAACACCTTGAACTTTAAGGGATTCCCATACAATTCGATTTGATGGAAACTCTTGATCACTTATTACAACATTATCACCTGATTTCCAGCTAATACCATGAGCCACCACAGATAATGCTTCAGAAGTATTTTTTAGAAGCGCAATTTCATCAGTAGTTCTCGCATTAATAAGCTGAGCAAGTTGTTCTCGACATATTTGTTCATTTTTCAACCACTCAAGATAGTTAAAAGAGCCTAAGGTATTATTTTCTTCAGCAAAATGACAAATTGTACGTTTAGTTCTCGATGGCCATGGAGAAACAGCTGCATGATTGAGATAATAAATATCAGAATTCAACGTGAACTCAGCTTCAATTAATTGACTTATTTGGCTTTTATTTAACATATATTTACTCGGAACAAGGTTGAAGAACCAGTATAGTAGCAACTAAGGCCACAATAATTAAATTAAATTGTTAATTGTAATTAGCAAACTAATTTTCTTACTTGAGAGTCAATTACCCTTTAAGATTTATGAAAACACTGTATTATTAACGTCTAAAAAAGAAACTAACCCTATTTATATCAATAGCTTGAAAATAGTTGTTTGTTTTCACTTATAAATTAAGACTTTACTATTATAAACCCAATAATCTAATAGAACTTAAATGAAAAAACAAAAAGACATACAAGAACTGCAAAAATATTTAGCAAGTAACATCATTGGTCAAAAACATTTATTAGACAGTTTAATAATAAGTTTAATTACCGGTGGTCACATACTTGTCGAAGGTTTACCTGGGTTGGCTAAAACAACATCAATTAAAACGCTAGCTAACGGTGTTCATGCAGGATTCAATCGCATTCAATTTACTCCAGATTTATTACCAAGCGATCTAACAGGCTCAGAAATTTATAATCCAGAAACTCGAAAATTTGATTTTCAAAAAGGTCCATTATTTAATGAAATAGTATTAGCCGATGAAATAAACCGTGCTCCAGCAAAAGTACAATCAGCTTTACTCGAAGCCATGCAAGAAAAACAAATTACCATAGGTAATAAAACCCATCCATTACCTGATTGTTTCATGGTGATGGCAACTCAAAATCCAATTGAACAATCCGGAACCTATCCATTACCCGAAGCACAAATGGACCGATTTTTAATGCACGTTATAGTAGAATATCCTAATGAAGCTGAAGAACTAGAAATTTTAAAGTTTGACAAGAAAAAACAAACTAATGGTAAAGATCAACACAGCCGTATTTCAATAGACACTATTCAAGCAGCTAAAAAAGATTTAGCCGAAATACACATTGAAGAACAATTACAGCGCTATATAGTTTCAATTGTATTATCAACTCGTAACCCCGGTAAGTGGGTAGCCGAAGCTGCTGACTGGATTGAAGTTGGTGCATCACCACGAGCGAGTATGGCTATATCCAAAGCAGCTATTGCACATGCATATTTAGATAATAGAGATTACGTTACTCCAGATGACATACTTGCTATTTCCCATGATTGTTTAAGACATCGAATTATACTCAGTATCCAAGCAGTGATGGCAAAAGTAAATAAAGATGATTTAATATCAAAATTACTTAAGTCTGTACCAATCCCATAAGTATTATAAAATGGCCTTATTTACAAGAAAGAAAAAAAATGCTCTATTGACGCTGTTGCAAAACAAGATAACTCAATCGTCCAATGCAACTGTTTTAAATGACGCGGAAATAAAGCAGTTACTGACCGAGTACTTTACAACAGCAATAAAATCACCCGAACAAAAATCATTAAAGATGCAAGGTGAGTATCTGTCACTATTACGGGGAAGTGGTCTTGAATTTGAAGAACTTCGCTTATACCAGCCAGGAGATGATGTAAGAACCATTGATTGGAAAACTACAGCCCGGTTAAATAAGCCTTACGTTCGAATAAATAAAAAAGAACAAAGTTCTTCTATCTTGATTTTTTTGGACTATAGCAATTCAATGCATTTTGGAACTAAAACACGATTAAAGTCGTCCCAAGCAGCTCGTCTAGCCGTTTTATTAGTAGCAAAAGCATTAAAAAAAGAAATCGATATAACAATAGCAATTTATAATGGTGCTAAGACCTATTTTTATAATAAAAAAGCCAATAGCAAACGAATTTTTGAATTGTTAGGGAATATTAATAAGTCAACCTCAAAAATAAATTCAATAGAACCAAGCAACGGTTTTACCGAATCTTTAGCGGGCCTTGCAGTTTTATCGAGGAGTTATGAGAACGTTTATATTATGAGTGATTTCAAAAACTTTACTCGAGCCAGTCTACCGGCAATATCAAGCTTAGCGTCAAATGGTATTATAAAATTAATAAAAATTACCGATCCGGTAGAATACAAATTACCAAATATAGGTAAAATAAATTTTTATGATATCAATAATAATAAATACATCAAGATTAATACCAGCTCATCAAAAATAAGGAAGGAGCTAACCGAAGGTATGGAGTATCAAGACAAGGCTCATAAATTAATTGCAGAAGAATTAGGACTAAAAATCAATCATTGTTCAACAGTTGATAATACTTTAACATTTTTCCTTCATGCGGGAATGAATGCATAGTTATCATGGATATTTACGACATAATCATTGTTGCACCGCATACCAATATCGATTTTATATTAGATGCTAATACGATTAGTTTTTTTATATTTGGAGTAACATTATTTATTACAGCTTTAATTCTAATAAATTACCGCCGATTTATCGCAATATGTACCTTAAATTACATTACAACATTATTACAAAATAATTTTATTACATATAAACATTTTTCATTCTTGCTGGCACGTATCCTTTGTTATAGACATAAGGCTAATAAGTTGCTTAAAGACGAAATACCAGTCAATAGCTCAAAGGATAAACATTATTTATGGATTGCATTAGTAGACGGTTTAAACGAAGCGCGTTATCAAAAACAAACATTAACGAATCAATCACAAACTAAATTACATAAAATTGCATTAGAATGGCTTCGACACTCTTAACAGAATTTAACTTCCTCTACCCAGTGTGGTTTTTAGGTATTCCAGCTATATTGCTAGCAGGCATAGTGCTGTTAAAATATTACAGTAATAAAAATATTTTGGATGAAAATATAATATATCAGCATACAAATATTTATTTATTATCTAAAGTAACTGAAATAATATATAAAAAAAACAATACTCATTATATATTATTTTTTATTGGCTTATGCCTGGCAATTATTGCTTTAGCACGACCACAAACATTTAGTGACTGGATTATTGAAGAACCAGAAGGGCAAGAAGTAGTATTACTGATTGATATATCACAAAGTATGAGTATTAGAGATTACAGTTACAATGGCAAGAATATAACAAGGTTTGATGTTCTAAAAGGCATTGTCAATAATTTTATAAGTGATAGACCTAGAGATCATTTCTCTATCGTCGTATTTTCAAGTGAAGCAGCAACTTTGGTACCAATGACTAAAGATAACAATCTAACACGAAAAATGTTAGATAGGTTGACATTAGGATTACTCGGCGAAGAAACAGCTATAGGGGATGCCTTAGCACTATCAATTAAACAATTTAAAATTTCGCATAAAACCAGACCCCTATTAATCATATTTTCAGATGGAGATAATACTGGTGGCGGGATAAATCCATCGGAAGCATTAGCCTTAGCAAATACATTAAATTTTAAAATTTACACAGTGGCTATTACAAGTCAAAAACCACGAGCAACCACTACTGGTGAGTTAGACTTCAAACAGTTAGCCAAGCTAACATCAGGAAAACATTATCATGCAAAAAATAGCTTTACATTACAAAAAATAATTAACGATATTAATAAACAAGAAAAGACCATAACTCCGAATCCATCAAGACGAAAAATAATGGAATGGTATTATATTCCATTATTTTTCAGTATTTTGTTTATGACATTATCACAGCTATTGGTTAACCGTAAATGAATGAGTCTATGTTATTTGACTATATCTTTTTATTGTCATTTGAAAGGCCCTTTTTATTATTTTTGGCGTTTCAACCATTAGTACTCATTTTCATTAGACGTATAAAAATTCATTCTTTATCAAAATATTCTGATAAAAACTTATGGCCGTGGTCAATTAACATTTCAGAACAGTATTTTTGTTCGCGCACATTATTGCAATTTATTGCGTGGTTATTAATATCAATGGCAATAGCGGGGCCACGTTTACCATTTTTAAATAAAACGTTATCCGAGCAAGATGACAGTATTAAAAGTGATGTCTCAATCATGTTAATTGCCGATATCAATGGCATAAGGGAGTCAGAGTTTAATTCGTACTTAATACAACTTAGTGATTTCATTGATAAGCTCAACGGTGAAAAAATAGGTTTTATTTCATTAAACTCATCTAGTGCATTAATTTCACCACTAACCAATGACTATGCCGTAAGTTATTTTTATCTAAAACAGATGTTCAATGTGATAGATCTAAACTCAAATTCTAGCCACAATGATCTATACCGATCATTAAAAATTGCATATAATGAAATACTCAATAGTAAGCCAACCTCCAGTGTTATTATCTATTGGTCAGATTACACACGTTCAAATATCAAAGATCCCCAAATAATAAAAGTAAAAGGATTAATTGAAAAAATTAAAACCGATAACATTGGAGTCATACCAATATGGAATGAAAGCAGCGATATTGATCATGGTTCAAGTGATATAAACTCAATATTTGGAGATTTAGCTACACAATTCCGCGGTCAATTATTAAATAATCTTTATCATGATTCTTTGGATGACTTAAAATCATCCACCTTATTTGATACAAGTAAAAACCACAGTCATAAACAGCTTTATGCGTACCCATTACTTATTGGATTAATATTGTTATTATTCTCATTAATAGCACCTAGAGTTTCATTGAAGGCAGAAAATGAAATTTAAGCTACTTTTATTATTGGTGATAAACTTAATTATGATCAATTCAGCTCATTCAAATTCTGTGAATGAGCAAGCCTATAACAATTTCCAAGCTGAAAATTATCAACTAGCATTAAATTTATATTCAAATATTACAGGCTATTCCGCCCGAATGGGCCAAGGTAGCAGCGCATACAAACTAGAAGATTATAAAGCAGCAGCGAAACAATATACTTTAGCATTATTAAAAGCCATTAATAATGACGAAAAATTCATGTCATTATTTAACTTAGCAAATGCACATTATAAAAACGGTGAGTTCATTAAAGCCATAGAAACATATAAATACCTACTTATTTATAACCCTAACTCCGAAAAAGCACAAAGTAATTTATGGTCAGCCCAATCCATGTTAATTGACAAAATAAAGAGTAATAAATTATACGAGAACAAAGAGAGTCTTAACTATGAAGCACCCCAAGACAAATCAGACTTAAAAGAAGAAATGGAAAAATTTAGTAAAACTGAAAAAATTGGTTATTTGCGAACATTGATTGGCGATCGAGTCGCAGAAGGGGAGTTAAATGCAATCGCCGATAATGATAAAAGCGTAAACTTATTAATATCAAAAGCTAAACAGATAAAAAACTACTTGTCAGCCATAAAAAAATTGGAGTTTGTTAAAGATAATCCAAGTTCAATTTTAAAATCAATAATACAGTTCGAAATAAAAGAACAATAATCATGAAAGTAACATTGCAAATATATTTACTCTTTTCCATATTGTTTTTTTCGGTTCAAACTTATGCAGCAAAAACCAAAGCTGTATTTGAGGTAACAACCAATCAGAATGTTTATGCTATTGGTCATGCGATAGACATAATCTTTGAAACACGCAATATTTCTCAATCATTAAGCTCCTTGGAGCTTAATGTTTTAAATAAAGATTTTGTCGTTCACGATTACAATGTAGATAAATTCGAAGATCTCATTGATGGAACTTTAGTCCGGGTAGAAAACCTAGTTGTCAGATTATACCCAAGACGCACTGGAAAACTTAGTATTCCAAGATTTAAATTAGGTCGCTACAGAAGTAAATCAATACCCCTGAGTATCATAAACGACTTCAATAGTGCCATCAAAATACGTACGACCACAGTCAAAAAAACATACTTCCAGCGTGAACCGATAAATGTTTATGTTGACATTTACTATCGACGAAAAAAAAATATTTCAAGTATTGGTGAACTGAAAAATGAAAACTTTATCATTAGTGATGTAGTAAAAACAGAATATACGACTAAAGATAATGATAATACCATACCGGTTGATCGGTTTTCTTGGATTGTTACACCACTTGTCGATGGCTTACAAACTCTGCACTTACCAATGATAAAGACTGGTGGTCGAAGAATGTTTCCTTCAGGTAAATTAAAATTAAATGTCGTATCGCTGCCCAGTACACTTCCAGGCATGGTACCAGTTTCAAAACAAACCATTACTAATAATAAAGTCACAGATGAAAAAATGTGGATAAATAAAGTTTATTATTGGACATTTACCTTAATTGGGAACGGCCTTAATGAAAATACTTTAGATAAAATACTAAACTCACAGTTGCGTTCAAACTCAATAATCCGGTATTTTCCAAAAACTTTTAAGAAAATTAGAATAA
The DNA here is from genome assembly GCA_964420605.1 of uncultured Thioalkalispiraceae bacterium. GTDB lineage: Bacteria > Pseudomonadota > Gammaproteobacteria > UBA6429 > Thiohalophilaceae > CAYQUC01. Next base: position 10,705 of record CAYQUC010000090.1, read on the forward strand.
ATAATGGAGCGCAGTTTAAAATAGATGTCAAAATTCCATTTAAATTATACAAAACAGGAGAGTTCGTTTTACCAGTATTAGATATACCGTATATCAGCTCTGAGACGGGGATAATAGAACATTCCTTTTCAAATGAAATTTCACTAATGGCAACGAGCGATTTAATTGAAAACTCTAAAAGTTTTTTGGCACTATTTCTTTTTTTAATTATATTCACATTACCAATATCAAAAATTATTAGACGAGCTTACATTAGAAATCGTTATAGAATGTGTTATTACGCTGTAGCGATGACGGGTAATCCAAAAAAAATCAAAGATGTATTATTTAAATACACTCCTCACCTAAGCACCGAGCAGGCTGTTACAATTAAACAATGGGAAGAGTCAGCATCAGTTCTTAACCCTGAGCAACGAGATGTAATTAAAAAAATTGGTATCTTATTGGATAAATTTAATTACGCAGAACACCATTCCAAGACAGAAGTAGCAGTACTTAAAAAACTACTAAAAAGTTTAATTTAATAATCACCTACCAATAGATTATTTCTGATTAAAAAACACCTAAACAATTCATTTTAACATAATAACTTAAAGTGTAAGGTGATATTATTAATAATATCCACTCGATTAACATTTAAGTTATCAATGTTATTGCCGATAGCCTCCCAGATGTGATGTAAAGACATAGTCAATTAATTTTATTGTTGATATCTGGGGAAAATAAATGAAAATATCTAAAACACTATTTTATTTTGCAATAATTTATGGCAGTGTGACCACCGTAAATGCCAAGCCAATCACAATTGCTACATTTAACTGTGAGTTTTTAACGACACCTAAGGTACACATAAAATATGGTCTACCGTTTAGCATAAAAAAAGCCAAAAAATCTGAACAAGTGCAATGGGAAAAAACAAACTTTAGAAAAAATAAATATCTCGAGTCAGCTAAAGAAGTAGCTAAAGTAATAAAATCCATTAACGCGGATATAATTTCATTAACTGAAGTTGGTGATGAAAGTGACATTAAAATACTTGTAAAACAAATTAAAGCACTAGGATTGGATTACAAGCACACAGCCATTGGCACATCGAAAGACACTATAACAAAACAAAATGTCGCCGTTTTATCAAAGTTTCCTTTAGTAAATTTAATATCACCAATCCCCGGTAGAGAAAGTTATTTACAGGAGCTAGACGATTCTGATACTGAGGCAAGTACAGGAGTTAGTAAAGGGCTACGGGTTACAGCTAAAGTAAACGATAAAAATATAATAATATACTCGTTACATTTTTCTTCTGAACGCGGCGGTCATGAAAAAGACATGCAGCGAATCGCACAAGCATCTATAGTTCGCCGACATATGTTACCTAGTTTAATTAATAATGAAATGATAATTGTTGCTGGAGATTTAAATGAAAAAAGAGGGCAGCCTACTTTACTAAGAATTAGAGGCTTTGATGACATATACCCCGATCTAATTCAAACTGGTTTAGCTAAGTATTTTAAGAGTTCAAAACTAGATACAAGGTGGACATACAGCTATATGGGAATAAGGCAACAAATCGATCACATTCTCTTATCTGATGAAATAAAATTAAAAACAAAACGCAGTGGAATTAAATCGAAGACAATAACGCATAATAATAAAAAAGCGTCAGATCACAAACCATTCATTATTACAATAAACTTTAAAGATTAAAGATTAAAGATTAATTATCACTTTAATAAATTACCACAGCGTAAATTGACTATTTAAGATGCTATCAATTGTAAAATTAATATTACCTGTCATCATTCCATCATGGAATTTTTTTGATGTAATTGTGGCATCACCTCGAATTCAATATTGTCTACTGCGGGATAAAAATGAACCTGATCGTATTTGGAGTGAATTTCGACCTAGAGCAATGAAGGTGGCATTTATCACAATGCTAGGGCGTTTATTTTGGAATCCTAAATGGAATGAAACACTCTATTTAGTTAGTTGTGCTGAACGATTAGTAGAACAGCAAACTAATCATAGTGAAGATGAAATATTTAAAAGGGTTATTTCTTCTTTATCAAAAACAGAAATAAATTCAACCCATAAACTTATTAAAATTCGATTGTCTTTTATTAAACGCGAAGGTAATTTATTAACAGAAGAAATAGTGTATCAATCACCAGATAGAATGTTACAAAATTGATGATAAGCATTAATTTTGAACTTGCAACGCGACTAACTGAAGTGTTTTTAGGACTTGCCTTTGTGCAGCAAAGTTTAGAGCATTTATATCGATTTACTGATGAACGTGTATTATTTTCATTTCGATTATTATTTTCAGTACTATTAATTACAGGCTTTCAATCAAGCTGGATTCTTGTTCTATTAATTATTTTAAGTGTCATTATTCTGTATCGTTTTAATGGGCCGTATAATGGTGGTGCAGATAGAATGGGGCTATTGATATTATTCTGCCTTGGGTTATCACAACATGCATCAACACTGTATTGGCAAGAAATAGCGTTTGGTTATTTGGCCATTCAGTTAACGCTATCGTATTTTATGTCCGGCTATGTAAAACTAAAAAATCCTGATTGGCGTAACGGTCAAGCATTGGTTGATGTATTTCAATTTTCAGCTTATCCGGTGAGTGAATCGTTGCGGCATTGGGCAAAATCACCTAACAAATTATTTTTAACATCGTGGATAGTAATTGTATTCGAATTAATTTTTCCATTATCATTACTATCAAATATCACGCTCATAGCAGCATTACTGTTTGCAGCCTGTTTTCATTTAGCCAATGCATTTCTATTTGGTTTAAATCGATTCTTTTGGATATGGATTGCAGCTTATCCATCAATTTTGTGGTTACAACAACGGCTATTTATCACCAGTTAGCGTCAAAGTTATTAGTCGGTAACATTGAAAGTTATATATTAATCAAGTATTTATAACTTAGTAGTGCAAAATGAAATGATATACTTCAGTACATTCAACTTCGCATAATATATATTATGTTAAATAACGTATGCTACATATAATATGGTACTTTTCTCAGGTACAACAGAACTGCTTCTTCCTTTCTAGCATTTTTTTAGTAGTTAACATTACTCCCCCGCCTCTAACACAAAATAAAATAACTTCTTTGTTTGTTTCTAAACTAT
>CAYQUC010000091.1:0-13774 GCA_964420605.1 uncultured Thioalkalispiraceae bacterium
GTGGCATAAAAACCCCATGTCCACCAAGTTGGTAATGGATTATTAAATTCCTGTATATCACCATCCCAGGCATGACCGGTTGTTTGTGCCGCTGATTTCGAGCTTTTAGTTTTATCTACCATAATTTTTTACTTACTATTTAGTGTTGTCTTCAGAATCATTTTCAGTTTTATTCTCATCGTCATCATGTTGAAACGGAATATTTTTATATGATTCCAGTCTGGAACTGCGTTTTTTATTACTGTAAACATAATAAATCAGCAAAACAAAAGTAACGAAGAATAATACCAAAACAAAAGGTTTGGTATATTCCATGTTTGTTAACCAACTAATTAGTTCACTCATGACGATTACCTAAATTTAGCAAAATGCCCATCATCAAACTTCTTAAAATCAACCATCGTACCGAGAATCTGTAAGTAAGACACTAGAGCATCCATTTCAGTTATATCATCTCGATTACCATCATAGTTACCTTCTGCAGCCTGACGAATCAGATTATTTTCAGCGTTGTTTATATCCAACCACTGAGCAACCTCTTTTCCAAATCGTTCGGTGTTATTATCAAACTCTGATTTTCGTTCAGAGTAAGGCACATCAACCATTTTTAATGAACGCATTCGATCCGCTATGTCTTTGTACTCTAGTTTGTTTTTTAACAACCACGGGTAGTTCGGCATTATTGAATCAGGCATAACTGAACGTGGTTTATCTAAATGCTGCACATGCCATTGATTTGAGTATTTTTTACCAACCCGAGCCAAATCTGGTCCAGTACGTTTCGAGCCCCATTGAAATGGATGATCATACTGAGACTCAGCCGCTAAAGAATAATGGCCATAACGCAAAGCTTCATCTCGGAAAGGTCGAATCATTTGTGAATGACACAAATAACAGCCTTCACGCTGGTATATATCTCGGCCTAATAACTCCAAAGGAGTGTAAGGTCGAATGGTTTCTTTGCCTTGATATTTAACTTCTTCGATTGTGTCTTCAATAAAGTACAACGGCACAATTTCGACTAAACCACCAAGACTAATAACAAATAAGGTTAAGATAATAAGTAACCCTGAATTTGTTTCTATCTGTTCATGCTTCATTTAATTTTTCCTACTGTTACATGCTCAATAATTATTTAAGCTCGTGCTAACTTTGCAGCAATTTTTGCTTCTACTGCGGCCTGTTCACGTTTTGCTGTACGAATAGTCATGAACACGTTAAACGCCATGATAATCATCCCCATGACAAATAACAGTCCTCCTAATGTTCGTATTATATAAGGAACATGAACGAACCGAACGGCTTCAATAAAGGTGTAATTTAAATTACCAAATACATCAAAAGCACGAAGCATTAAACCTTGACCAATACCCGCAACCCAAAGTGCGCTAATGTAAAGCACAACACCCAAGGTACCAAGCCAGAAATGTACAAAAATTAATTTCTCACTGTACATTTTAGTGTCCCATAAACGAGGGATTAAATGATAAAACGATCCAAAGGTAATAAACGCAACCCAACCTAAAGCACCAGAATGCACATGACCAATAGTCCAGTCAGTGTAATGTGATAAGGCATTAACACTTTTCAGCGCCATTAATGGCCCTTCAAATGTTGACATACCATAGAAAGATAACGCGACAATCATAAAGCGAATAACGGGATCAGAACGTAATTTATCCCAAGCACCAGATAAAGTCATGATGCCATTAATCATCCCACCCCATGAAGGCAACAGTAATAAAATAGAGAACGTTGCTGCTAATGTTGAAGTCCAATCAGGTAATGCGGTCCAATGCAAATGATGCGCACCAACCCACATATATAAGAATGATAATGCCCAAAAATGGATAATCGATAAACGGTACGAATACACTGGTCGACCCGCTTGTTTAGGAACAAAATAGTACATCATCCCTAAAAATGCCGCAGTTAAGAAAAAGCCCACTGCATTATGACCGTACCACCACTGTGTCATTGCATCCTGAACACCGGCATGTAAACTGTAAGATTTTAAAGAAAACAATCCAACTGGAACTTCCATGTTGTTAAAGATGTGTAAAATTGCTGTCGCTAGAATAAATGCAATAAAAAACCAGTTAGCAACATAGATATGAGGTTGTGAACGTTTACGTAAGGTCATAACATAGACAACTAAATAAGCAACCCAAGTAATGGTAATCAATATATCGATAGGCCAAACCATTTCAGCATATTCACGGGCCTGTGTGTAACCCGCCATATAAGAAATGGCTGCTAAAGTAACTGCAATCTGCCAGCCCCAAAAAGTAAAATTCGCCAAACCAGTATGCGCCAAACGAACCTGACAGGTCCGCTGAACCACATAATACGATGTTGCAAATAATGCACTACCGCCAAACCCAAATATAACCAAGGTTGTATGAACAGGACGTAAACGACCAAAGGTAATATAAGGGATATCAAAATTCAAAAATGGCCAGGTTAGTTCTGATGCGATATAAACACCTATCGACATACCAATAACACCCCAAATAACGGACATTATTGTAAACCGTTTAACAATATCGTAATTGTACTTCTCGACTGGACGCCCTGTATCTGCGGACATGTTCTACCTCATAAATTGTGGTTCTAAATCTTATTTAAACTAAGATATCGTAAAAGTGTTAAATAACTGTGGAATCGATATATTATTATATGCTAATATTTTGATGATTATACAGTAATTGCAATATGAAAGAATAGTGTTAACTATTAATTTACTGATTAAAATCAATTTAACAAATAATTATACTATAGCCTCTACAAATTAAATCACCAGAATTGTCACCAAATAGTTAACTCTCAACTCATTCGATACGAAATTTTCGGGCACTTTCTTGGCTTAAAGTACTAATTTAGACTATTATAGAATAACAAAATTAGTGTATTTTACAGCTCTATTACCTCAGCGAAAATATCGATTTTTTTTTAAATAAAACAAGTAATTCACTTTAAACTCGTTTGTTCCTAACAACATTTCATCGCTACAGTTATTCATTTCAATATCCAAAGTTGTAATCGCGGCCTATTTACTAATTCTCAACGCCGATACCGATATTCAAACTTAAATAAACGACAACATTATCGAAATAATCCAGTTTTTACAGGTTTAAAAACACATTTCGTATGCCACACCATTAGCTTCGGGAAATGGATATTCTTCAACTAAATTTAAAACCAGCGGCACAATATTTAAAGTATGAATAACATCTATAGCGGATTACACCGAGACTTCAACTGACAGTAGTACCCGAACAGCATAATTCGGTGGCACCAATAATAATATTGTAAATGCCTATATACTAATATTTAACGGTGGTGCAACACTGACGGATACTAATATGAGTTTTAGCGATAATGCTGATATTAATTTAGTCGATAATTTGCAGTCTATTGACTTTAATATTGATGGGGTAGCCGGATCACCAGCGATAGATACGACAGCTGATACAAGCATAAACTGGGTCTACAGTTGAATGACAGTAATTGTAAAGCCCTTATTAAAAATCCAGACAGAAATACATTTTGTTTTGGTTATTCAACTAATGCCACAATTAAAAAACTGTATTTTACTTATTGTAATCGCCTTGCCTTGTTATACCAGTAATACGCCTTATTATAATCTTGTTTAACTCCCTGACCTTTGCTGTACATAACACCTAATGATCGTTGAGCATGGCTATTACCTTGTTTAGCAGCACTATGAAACCAATTGACCGCCTGAGTGTAATCTTGTTTTACGCCTCGACCACGATAATACATTGAACCCAAACAATTTTGAGCTTGATTATTACCTTTTGAAGCAGATTTATGATACCAATCAGTTGCTTGTTCAAAATTTTGTTTTACGCCACGACCTTTGCGATACATCACAGCAAGATTATATTGCACACCCGCAAGACATAAGTTAAAAACTTTATTTGGCGAAAAAACTTCTTTGAGTATTGGCATAATTAAGAGTCATCAATTGTAACAAAAACTATCCACCCTAAATTTAATAGAATACATCACAATCAGCAATGACTTTTTGTTCCAATTTACTATCTTTTCGTAACATTTTAACAGCTAACTATTTATAGTTAAATGATATTAAACTTATGTTAAGTTTCAACTCCGATATGAACTAGGCGATGTACCGGTTAATCGTTTAAACGAACGATGAAATGCACTTGAATTAGAATAACCTAACAATAAAGAAATATCATCAATGGACATGGATGAGTTTCGCAAATACACTTGAGCCATGTTTTTTCTAAAATCGTCGAGTAGATTAGAATAACTAGTACCAACGTCCAGTAGTTTTCTATGCAGTGTTTGCCTGCTTATGTTAAGTTTATCGGCTACTTGAGTAATAGTAGGCTTGCCGTTCTTAATTTCTTCTTTTAAAATCTGCAAAACCTTATCTTCAATATCATTTGAAATTCCTATATTCTTTAATGCTGTTTCAGCAATTGATGAAATTAATTCATGCAATTTTGAATCTTCAGTATATACTTGCTTCAAATCCATTAGTTCAGAATCAAAAATCATCAGGTTTTGTGAACAACCAAAAATACATTCAGTTTGAAAAATTCGACTATATTCTTCGTAATAAAATGGTTTTAAATGTTTTAATAACATTTTCGTTGGAGATACATCAACACCAGTAGTTGCTCTCACTCTGTTTAACATTATTGAAAACGTAAACTCAACCGATTCACGCGAAAATTCGATTGAATTACAACTCAAATTAGAAGCATCAATTAACTCAAGACTCGACTTAACATCACCAACAGTAAATTTAAATTCAGAACTTGGATGGATAAGTATTGAAAAATATTTTTCGAGTTTTTTAAAAGAATCAGATATTGTATGGCTAGTAGTACAAATATAATCGAGAACACCAAACTCACCAAACGGCATTGTTTCACCAGAAACTAGTGCTAAAGCAGGATTAGGATCAAACTTTCTAACAAAATCTCGAACAGCAATCGCTTTTTCAGAGCATGTCATTGCCAAAACATCATTCATCTGATCCGGTTTAATCTCCAAAATAGCAAACATTTCTGAAACATTAATACCGCTTAATTGCGCTGCTGAGAATAACCACCGAAGATTACTTAAAGGTATGCGAGCCTCACTATCCATGTAAAATACCATCAAAGTCTGTTAATTATGCTATTAACTTACGATGTATTTTTACCATTTTGATAATTAATAAGCAAATAAATATCTAAAAGGGCTCTGACCCCTTTAAAATAATTTTATTATATAAACACTGTAATGGTCGATTAATAACGCTGAAAAAATTAGCATTAAATACACAATAGAAAAACCAAATGTTTGCATGGCGATTTTACCGTCGTTGCCGGCGTGTAGTTTAATTGCGTAACCTAAGAATATTAATCCTAAAATAACCGCGCTGATTAAATAAAACATGCCGCTCATTCCTGATAAAAATGGCAAGACGGAAACCAGTAATAATAAAATGGTATAAAGTAATACGTGTAATCGGGTGAACTTTATGCCGTGTGTTACGGGTAACATAGGAATATCAACTTTGGCATATTCATCACGGCGGTGAATTGCAAGAGCCCAAAAATGAGGTGGTGTCCATGCGAAAATAATCAGGAATAATAATAAACTGTTTGGATCAATTGAGCCCGTCACCGCAACCCAGCCTAATACCGGTGGTGCTGCACCGGCTGCGCCACCTATCACGATATTTTGTGGCGTTGCACGTTTTAGAAACATGGTATAAACCACAGCGTATCCAATTAAAGAAGCAAATGTGAGTGCCGCCGTTAATAAGTTAACAAACACGATAAGTAATAGCATCGCAAATAATCCAAGACTAATAGCAAATACCAGCGCTTGGGTGTTTGTCATGCTACCGGTTGGTAATGGCCGGTCACTAGTACGCTTCATTATCGCGTCCACTTTTCTGTCTACTAACTGATTTATTGCAGCGGCCGATGCGGCAGCAAAGCCAATACCAAAACTACCAAAAATTAATACATCAAATGGCACCATGCCTGGAGTTGCTAAAAACATACCAATAATAGCGGTAAATACAATCAACATGACTACTCGCGGTTTACAAAGCTCGTAATAATCATTTAACTGTTCAGTTAAATTGTTTATTTTGATCATGTAGGTGGTAGCTGACATTTAAATTCTCCTAAAGCATTATCATTTGGTACATATTGTTCTAAAACAAATTTGGTAAATTAATTGTTTATACTCGTTTTTTACTTTTTATATTACTTTATCTAACGAGTTTGGGCGTAATGCATGATTAGTTAACACCATGCTTAACAATAATATTGCTCCAATAGCATTATGCGCCACAGCAACAAATAACGGAAGCGATAACACGACATTGGAAATTCCTAATGTTATCTGCACAACTAATAGCAATAATAGTAGTAGGCCTATTTTTTTTGTTATTGGTTCTAGTTTTAGCGTTAGTAATTTAAATAATAGAAAACCAACAACCAAAAGTGTTATTGCTGCGCCTAAACGATGCATTACATGAATGGTTACATTAGCATCATTATTCAGCACCCCACCCTCATAATCTTTGCGACCGTCGCTAAGTCCCTGCCATGGAACAAAGGCTTCGCTAAAGTTTAAATCAGGCAGCCATTGATTCTGACAGGTTGGAAAGTCGGGACAACTCAAGGCTGCATAATTCGCACTAGTCCAACCACCTAAGCTTATTTGAACTACGACTACAACTAAAGCGATTATTGCTAGGCGTTTAATAGGTTTAAGACTAAGCTCAGTACTGAGCTTAGTCGTCATCACACCACTGTAACGTAGTAACTGCCAAACCAGTAAACTGATAATACTCATGCCGCCCAGTAAATGCCCCATTACTATAATGGGTTTTAGTAACAGTGTTACAGTCCACATTCCCAACAGACCTTGAAAAATCACTAATGCGACTAATAGAACCGGAATGGTAATTGGCTGTGTTGGTTCTTTTCGGCGTTTTATCGCTATAACGGCCATGATCACAATCACTAAACCCAGAGTAGATGCAAAGTAACGATGGATCATTTCTTTCCATGCTTTAGCCGCTTCAACGGGACGATCTGGATAGGCTTGATTTGCTTTAGCAACATCAGTTGCATGTTCTGGGACTCCAATATGGCCATAACAAACTGGCCAATCGGGGCAACCGAGACCAGCATCCGATAATCGAGTGTATGCGCCGAGAACAATAACCACCAATGCTAATAACACTGCAAATAAATTTAGATTGATGAACAACCGACTTTTCATATTTCAGACCTACTGTATTAACTTGTTACTAACCTACTAAAGACACTTTTAATAATAATTCGAGATCTTTTGCTAAGCCTCTGGGATCAAAGCCTTGTTCGTATTTCATCATAAAATTTCCAATTGGATCAACTAAATAAACTCGATTTGCGGTATTTGCTGGTATACCACTATTTGTTTTAAAACTACTTAATAGTTTCGGTAACGTTGCTGCATCAACTCGGACTACTTTCATGCCGCTAAAATCACTTAGGGTATTTTTTAGAGTCGTGGAAGCTTCGTCCGCTACCATAATATACAGGCGTTCAATCCGATCATGTTCGCCCTTTTGACCTAATCGAGTTTGACGAATATTGTATAAATTAATTTTACAAGGCTTATCACACTCAGCTTGACCAATGTAAACCATTACCCATTTACCAACCATCTCTTTTAATGTGAATGGTGAGCCTTCTAAGGTTTGCATCGTTAAGTCGGTTACGGGTCTTGCAGGTGTGATTAAATCACCATTATTTTTAGTACTCCACGGCCGCCAGGTGTCGGCGTTATTAATTAATACCCATGCAATTAACACCGAACCAAAAAACAGTGCTATTAAAATAATAAGCTTGGTTCGATTTTGATTACGTTCTTTGTTTGATACTGGCTGATTCACATGACACCTATATTTATTTAATAATAATGATTGTTACGTATTTATTTTTTTAGTATTGACGGCAATAAAAATAATCAGCAATACAATAGCTAAACTAAACCATTGCATGGCATAACTAGTGTGCATATCGGGTGATGATGATATAAATTTCCATTGCCGTTTAAATTGCTTGTCATATGTTGTTCCATTACCCTTTGCTTTATCTAATAATATTAATAATGGTTGAATGCTGACATTCAATAAACTCGATAACTGTTGTGGCGAAGCCCATTGAACAACTAAGGGCCAACTCACAATGTCAAAACTTTTTTCGCTTAATGAAAAAACATTGTCAATATTGGTTTTAATCCGACCCGATATTAAAACGGTGCCACTCGGCAATTGTACTAACGGTAAATTTTGTCGTGATGCCCCCATTGCGACCCATCCCAAATTAACTAAAACAGTTTTACTACTGTCGTTAACCAAAAAAGGACTCAAAACAAAATAACCTACTTTCCCAAAAAAAATTTTATTATCAACATAGATTAAATGCTTACTATCAAATTGTCCTTGTAACTTTATATGTTGATACTTAGAATTTGCAATGTTAGCCTTACTCGGCAATTTAAGCAGCGACTCTGAATTCATTTTTTCAGTTACTGCATCTAATATCGCTTTTTTTTGTTCGGCGCGATCCAACTGCCAAAATCCTAAAGAAATTAATATGGGTAATACCAGTAATGTTGCAATTGTAGGTATTAATGTTGGCTTAAATTTACGTTGCACCGTTAGACACCTAATATAACCTTATCTACTTTATTCTTTACTCAAGCCCCCCGGTGCTAATGAGTGTGTAGTACTTCACTCGTTCGTATGGGACTCAATATTGCTTATATCATTTATTTATAATTTTTATTATTCACGTATAACATTCTACGTTTTAATCAAATATACCACTTACGGTAATGCTACGTTATACTTATTACACAATATTAATAACCAAAGTAAATAAACATGAAATACATTATTTTATTAATTCTGGCTCTTATCCTTGCTAGTTTAGGTGGCGCATTATACTCCATGGTCAAAGACAAAGGGCAATCAAAACGTACCGTTAAATTCTTGTCGATGCGAATTGCATTATCAATCGGATTATTTGTAATCATGCTTATTGGTATTGCAACCGGTATTATTACGCCAAATGGTACACCCAGTTAAAAATTAGCGACTTAATTAGCTAATACTATTCTGTAGTAATTAAATCTCGTATTGTACAAAAAGCGTCGCTTAAATAAGCGACGCTTTTTCAAACGCTTCTATCAATTCAATAGAAAGCTACAATATATAAACAAAGATAACCAAACCTATCCACACAACATCAACAAAATGCCAATACCATGCTGCTGCTTCAAAAGCAAAGTGGTGTTTCTCAGTAAAGTGCCCTTTCATTGAACGGAACATAATAACGGTCAGTATGACTGCGCCCATGGTGACATGAAAACCGTGAAATCCAGTTAATATGAAAAATGTAGAACCATAAATACCACTGGTTAATTTTAAACCGTGTTCATAAGCTTCACCGTACTCATCAATTTGTAGATACACAAAAATAAAGCCTAGCGCGACGGTTGCAAATAACCAAAATATAAGTTGTGGTCGTTGTGCTTTCTTTAATGCCCAATGTGCAAATGTCACCGTCACACCCGAGGTTAATAATATTAAGGTATTAATTGCCGGTATATGCCAAGGATCAATTATTGATTCTGGTTTCGAAAATTCTCGAATTCCGCTTAATAATGTATCCGGGTTGGTGTGACGTGGTGCTTCTAATAATGGCCATACGTCTTTAAAATTGCTCCACAATTCCATATGTGTGATGACATTATTACCTGCACCGGCTAACCACGGTACCGAGAAGTTACGTGCATAAAATAAAGCACCAAAGAATGCCGCAAAAAACATGACCTCAGAAAAAATAAACCACATCATTCCCATTCTAAAAGACACATCAACCTGTGCATTATACTGTCCGGCTTCACTTTCTTTAATAACCGTTCCAAACCAACCGAACAGCATGAAGATTAAAATTGCCAAACCAATGTACATTGGAATAAATGTACCTAATTCACCCGTTTCTGGATTGGCCGAGGTGAGTGCGTTTGCGAAACCACCCAATAGAAAAAAGAATGCTACTGACCCAGTTAACGGCCAGTAACTTGGTGCTGGAAGATAATAACTACCTTGTGCTTGTGACATTTGCTGCCTCTCTTATTTTTGCTACTTTATTGACGTAGGTTTTACTATTATTTTTTAATTATTGACTAACATTCAAACTTGTAATTATTTTTTGTGTTTGTTCTAAACCACTATTATTTGATTGAGTTGATCCGACATTTTTACCATTTACGTTTGTATCAAAAAATGTATAAGCCAAACTCAACGTTGTATACCGCTTTGGAAGTTTTGGATTGACAACAAACTTTAAAAGCATTTCAACTTCTTCTCCTGCTTTTAATGTTTGCTGTGTAAAACAAAAACATTCCATTTTAGTAAAATATTTTACCGCTAAACCGGGTACCAAACTCGGTACGGCTTGTCCAGTAATGTCTTTTTTACTGCGATTCTTGGCATAAAATTTTATTTCGCCAATTTCACCTGGGTGCAGTATTACTTGTTTCTTTAGTGGATAAAAATCCCATGGTAAATCTTTATTCACTGTGCCTAAAAATTCAATTTTAATATTTCGGCTGGTATCAATCTCTTTAACAATTTCAGCCACTTTTTTATTCGCCGCGACAATATCATAATCGCCGGATTCAATTTCTGTAAACTTGCCATTTAATCCGAATGCATCACATATCACGTTATACAATGGTATCATTGCAAAACCAAACCCAAACATGCCGATGACAACTAAGCCAAGGACTCCAATAGTTTTGTTATGCGGTTTCTGTTGCATTAGCGACCATTGACCATATATATGAAGCCTAAGTAGAAGCTTAATGAGATTAAAGCCAACACTATAATAACTACATTTTTTGAGCGTTTTTTATTATCGGTTGTCATAATTTATTCTCTTGATTCATACCCCATCATTTCGGATGGGGCGTTATTATAAATTAACTATTTTATTACCGGTGGTGTAACAAATGTATGGTATGGCGCAGGTGAAGGCACGGTCCATTCTAACCCTTCGGCTCCTTCCCACACTTGGGCACTTGCTTTTTTACCACCACGGATTGTTTTAATGATGATGAATAAAAACAATACTTGTGATAATCCAAATCCAAAACCACCAATGGATGACCAAAAATTCCAATCAGCAAACTGTAATGCATAGTCAGGAATACGACGTGGCATACCGGCTAGTCCTAAGAAATGTTGCGGGAAGAACAGCACATTCACTGACACAACGGATAACCAGAAATGTGTTTTACCCCATTTTTCATCGATGTAATGACCGCACCATTTAGGCATCCAATAATAGACAGCTGCAATTATTCCAAACAATGCACCTGTCACTAACACGTAGTGGAAATGTGCCACAACGAAATAAGTATCATGGTATTGGAAATCCACTGGTGCAACTCCTAACATCAATCCGGTAAATCCGCCGATGGTAAATAAGAAGACGAATGCAATTGACCATAACATTGGCGTTTCAAATGTCATTGAGCCTTTCCACATAGTGGCCGTCCAGTTAAAGACTTTAACTGCTGTTGGTACTGCTATCATCACCGTTGCATACATAAAATATAACTCACCGGCTACCGGCATACCCACGGTAAACATGTGATGCGCCCATACAATGAACGATAAAAATGCAATCGCGGCTGTTGCGTATACCATTGATGCATAACCAAATAATGGTTTACGTGCGAAAGTTGGAATAATTTGAGAAACGATACCAAATGCAGGCAGAATCATAATATACACTTCAGGGTGTCCAAAGAACCAAAATACATGTTGGAACATGACGGGATCACCACCACCGGCTGCATCAAAGAAGCTGGTACCAAAATATTTATCAGTTAACATCATGGTTACAGCACCTGCTAGCACGGGCATTACCGCAATTAATAAGAATGCAGTAATTAACCACGTCCAACAAAACATTGGCATTTTCATTAACGTCAAGCCTGGTGCGCGCATATTCAAAATTGTGGCAATGATATTAATTGAACCCATGATAGACGAGAAACCCAAAATATGTACCGCAAATATAAAGAATGCGAGTTTGTCATATTGTCCGGATAACGGTTCATAGAACGTCCAACCAAACGCTGGACCTTGTCCTGCTAGAAAATCACCGCCCATGAACATTGGAGCAACTAACATAGTAGCTGCAAATGGGAGCAACCAGAAACTCCAGTTATTCATTCGCGGTAAGGCCATATCCGGTGCACCAATCATCATAGGAATTAACCAGTTAGCTAAACCAACCGTTGCAGGCATAATTGCGCCAAACACCATAATCAAACCATGCATGGTGGTCATCATATTAAAGAAGTTAGGATCCACCACCTGCATACCAGGGAACATTAATTCCGCACGTATAACCATGGCCATCGCACCACCGGTTAATAACATGATGAATGCGAACCAAAGATATAACGTTCCAATATCTTTGTGATTGGTGGTAAATAACCAACGGCTTAAACCAGCAGGTGCGCCGTGGTCATGATGATCGTCGTGTGTTGTTGTTGCTGTACTCATTTTATAATCCTCCGAGCCACGCGTTTAGCGTGCAGCCTTAATGTCTGATGGTTGTACAAGGTCGCCAGTTTTATTACCCCAGGCATTACGTTCGTAAGTGATAATTGCGGCTAAATCCAAATTATTTAACTGCGCCGCATAGGCTGCCATCATTGGATTTTTCTTACTGCCATTCATCACCATGTCCAGATGCGCCTTAACTGGGCCGATTGCAATTTTGCTACCCACAAGTGCTGGGAAGGTTGGCGCTAAACCTGCACCATTAATTTGGTGGCAACCAGAACAATTCGTGTTATAGGCTTTTTCACCCTTTTTCATGAGTTCGGCCATGGTAAAAACTTTATCCGAGTCGGCTTCGGCAGCAGCACTTTCTGCTTTTTGCTTATCAACCCATGCAAGGTATTCTGGCTCTTCAACGACATTAACAACAATCGGCATAAAGCCATGGTCTTTGCCACAAAGTTCTGCACACTGGCCGCGATAGCTGCCCACTTTATTAGCTTTAAACCAACTTTCATTTATAAAGCCTGGTATCGCATCACGTTTAACCGCTAAATCAGGTACCCACCAAGCATGGATCACGTCATTGGAGGTGGTCAAAATACGAATTTTTTTATTAACCGGAACTACGATTGGTTTATCAACATTTAATAAGTAATGTTCGACGGTGGTTAAATCCACGTTTGAATTTAATTGCCGCGCTTTATTACTGTCTTCTGCTAATGCGCTGAAAAAAGATATATCTTCTTGTTGATAGGAGTATTTCCATTTCCACTGATAAGCGGTGGCCATTATAGTGATATCGGCATTGGATGCATCCTCATATTTTAATAATGTCGAGGTTGCTGGAATTGCGATAATCACTAGGATTATCAACGGAATGACTGTCCACACTATTTCTACCGAAGTACTTTCGTGAAATTGCTCAGCCACTGCACCTTTCGATTTGCGGTGATTTATAATCGAATAAATCATAACACTAAACACTACAATACCGGCAATGGTCACAATCCAGAAGACAATCATGTGTAAGCTATAAATTTCTGCTCCTAGATCAGTGACACTCTCTGGCATGTTCAATTCAGAATATGCTGCAAATACACTAGCCGGCCCGAGCAACATGAAAAT
>CAYQUC010000092.1:0-13393 GCA_964420605.1 uncultured Thioalkalispiraceae bacterium
GGCACTCCACGACGTTCATGATCGTTGTGCTTGGGTAATTCGTGCTCGGGTGTAAGGCCTTTACCAAGATCGTGTACTAATGCTGCAAATCGAACTTTTGTGTCTGTAGTGAGAAGACAGGCTTGTTGTAATACCATCATGGTATGTATGCCGGTATCAATTTCAGGATGGTATTCGGTTGATTGTGGGACACCATATAATTGCTCGAGTTCAGGAAATAATCGAGCTAAAGCACCACATTGTCGTAAAACCTCAAAAAAAACTTCGGGGTGTGATTCTTTTAAGCAAGAATGCAATTCCTGCCAGACACGCTCTTCTACTAAAGAATCGACTTCACCGTTATTAACCATTGAAATCATTAATTCCATCGTTTCATTTGCAATTGTGAATCCAAGATTGGAGAAACGTGCAGCAAAGCGTGCGATGCGTAAAATTCGAACAGGATCTTCAGCAAAAGCAGGAGAGACGTGCCGTAATATTCGATCATCTAAATCTTGTTTACCATTATACGGATCAATAAATAGCCCATCGTCAGATTCTGCCATGGCATTAATCGTCAAATCGCGTCGAAGTAGATCCTGTTCTATGCTAACCGATGAGTCTGAAATAAATTCAAAGCCTGCATAACCCGGTGCGGTCTTTTTTTCGGTACGAGCAAGTGCATACTCATCTTGAGTCTCTGGATGAAGAAAAACTGGAAAATTTTTTCCAACCTGTTTATAACCAAGCTCAAGCATGTCTGGAATGGAGGCTCCGACTACTAGCCAATCAATATCCTTGACGGCTATGTTAAGTAATTTATCTCGAATGCAGCCACCAACGCGGTATATTTTCATCACTTTCTCTAAAGATTTTGTTTCGTTTAAATTATATACTATTATAATGTATTCAATTGTGATTATGAATTAATAAATCGTAAATCGATATGACACTGGAAATCGTGATAATTTATATTATTGTTGGTGCAATTGCTGGCGTAATCGCCGGATTATTGGGCGTTGGTGGCGGCTTGGTCATTGTACCGGTATTAAGCTTCATTTTTATTCAACAAGGATTTGACTATAGCATTATTGTACACCTTGCTGTCGGTACATCATTAGCAACCATAATTTTTACATCATTATCATCAATGCGAGCCCATCATCGGCATGGCGCAATCGAGTGGCTGGTTGTTAAGCAATTAATTCCCGGAATTATGCTTGGCGCTGCAATTGGCGCAGTACTGGCAGATTATTTGCCGACTGACATCTTAAAAACTGTTTTTGCTATTTTTGAATTATTAGTGGCACTACAAATGGCTTTGGTTTTAAAGCCTGATGCACATCAACGAATACCGGCTGTGCCGGCAATGTGGGGCATTGGCAGCATTATAGGCAGTATCTCATCGATTGTTGGTATTGGTGGTGGCACCTTAACCGTTCCTTTTTTATTATGGTGCCGGGTTTCTATGCGGCGCGCTATAGGGACATCAAGTGCGTGTGGTTTACCTATAGCAATCTCAGGTAGTATCGGTTTTTTGCTGGTTGGTTTTAATAATACGGCTTTACCAAATTATTCTACAGGTTTTATATATTGGCCAGCATTTATTGGTATAACATCAGCCAGTATCTTAACCGCACCTATTGGAGCAAAGCTAGCACAGGTTATCCCCGTGGTCTTATTAAAACGATTTTTTTCTATTTTATTATTATTTTTAGCGGTAAAAATGTTTTTGCAATAAGTGTCTCGGATTAGACGATAGAGTTATTATTCAGAGCATTAATGTTGCAATTTTTAGTATCAAGAATTGGAAAGATTTCATAAATTAATTTTGGTTTATCAATATAATATCCTTGTGCATAATCAACACCAAATAGTTTCAATAGTTTTAAATGGCTATCTTGCTCAACAAATTCAGCTACGGTTTGTTTTCCTAGCGAGTGGGCGATGTCGTTCATGGCTTTTAGCATAGCTTGATCAACTGGGCTAGAAATCATATTTTTAACAAAGCTGCCATCTATTTTAACTATGTCGACAGGCAACTCTCGCAGATACGCGAATGATGACATACCACTACCAAAATCATCTAACGAAGTTTTACAACCAAGCTTTTGCAAGCCGGTTAATAAGTTAACGGCAGTGTCCATTTCAGCTATTGCGGATGTTTCTGTTACTTCAAACGTTATTGCACTTGCATTTAAATTATACTCGGACAATAAACTTGGAATAAGATTCGGAATTTCTGGTACCGTTAACGATTGAGCTGATAAA
This sequence comes from uncultured Thioalkalispiraceae bacterium, assembly GCA_964420605.1. Lineage (GTDB taxonomy): Bacteria > Pseudomonadota > Gammaproteobacteria > UBA6429 > Thiohalophilaceae > CAYQUC01. Next base: position 2,251 of record CAYQUC010000092.1, read on the forward strand.
TTTATTGAAAATCGAACGTCGGAGTAATGTTGTCTTATTTGTGATAAATATTTAATGGCATTTTTTATTACCCAAATATCAATGTCGACGGCTAACCCAAATCGTTCAGCTGTTGGTAAAAATGCAAAGGGCATAATAATGTCACCATTATCATCGCGCATACGTATTAATACTTCATACGATTCTAATTCGCGTGTATTGGTATTAACAATAGGCTGCAATGAAAGCACAAAGTAATCATTTTCGATTGCGAGCTTAATTCGGCGTGACCATCCCATGTCAGAAAACATTGTTTCAACATCGCTGGTATCATTGCTAGTAAATACATGAACCCGATTTCGGCCTGCGCGTTTTGCAAAATGACAAGCGACATCGGCTTGTGACATGGCCTCGCTGGTTGATTTGGTATTCGAATTTATGTTAGCAACACCAATGGAACATCCTATATCAACTACCTTACCATTATAGTGTAATGAATAATTTGCTATTTGTTCTCGAAAATCTTCAGCTGCTTTTTGAACCAGGTTTAAATCACCTTCATTTAATAAAACTACAAATTCGTCACCGCCAAGTCTGGCTAATAAATCACTTTTTCGAGTGCGTTGTTTGAGTATTTGGGTAATATCAACCAATATTTTATCTCCAGCAGCATGGCCTAGAGTATCGTTAACGTATTTAAAGTTATCGAGATCAATGTATAAAATAGAGCAACCAAATTTGGTGTTACGTTTAACTTTGTCAACAATTTTATTTAATTCATTATTAAAGTAGTCGCGATTAAATAATCCGGTTAATCCGTCGTGTTCTGCTAAATGTCTAAGATTTTTTAATAATGCTTTTTGTTCGGTTATGTTAGCAACGAGTGCTGTGTATTTTGTTTTTGAGTCTAGTATCATTTTACTAGATTTAAAAGATAGTAAGAAGGTAGTACTATTTTTTTTGGTACCTATCATGTCATAATCTTTATTATCATGATTGATTATTTCGTTTCGAAAATAATACTCCAAATATTTTTCTCTACCTGAAAACTCATTCGACGATATATATTGTGTTAATGAAGTTCCTATTACTTCGTGTTCGCGCCAGTCAAATAGTTTTTCTGCAGCCAAATTCCATGTTTCGATAAAGCCATCTTCATCAAATGTAATAATACCTTCAGCTGTATTATTTAAGATAGCCTGCAATCGTTCTTGGCGCGCATTAACTTTAGTTCGCATATTTGAAAATGCGCAGACTAAATCATTGGTTTCTCGTAGATTATAATGAGGTAGGATAATTTCGTTAGCGCCTTCGGCTTCGGATTTTAATGCCGCGGACACTCGGTTAATAGGTCGCCTAATTTGAAATTCAAATGCAAGAGATGCGATAATTCCAGCGAGTAAAGTTAAACTACTTAAGAACCAAATTGAATTTGATACAGAGTTAGCTGTTACTTTTGTGGAAATCTTAATGTCCTTTGATGTTTGGATCTCAATATTGGTTTTAAGACTCTCTAACGATTGCCACAACGAATCAAATAAAGGATATATTTTGTTTTTTAATAGTGGCGTATCCAAGCGCCACATATCTTCTGAGGAATAAATTTCCTTAACTTTAATATATTCACTATGCCAGTTTTTGTTAAAGCGTATTAACATGGGTAAGGCTTGGCTTTGTTCAAACCCAAGGTTGTTAGTATTATCAATTTTTTGTAGTCTGTTAAATAATTTGACTATCTGTTGGTCGAAAATAGCAATGTCATTAACAGTTGACTGGACAGTGTTATCAACTGAAACGTTAAATATTCCAATTTTACTTGAAGCATACATGCGAAAAGAATTTATTTTTTTTATCCACAAATTGCGAATTTCAGAGAATAAATAATGTATTTCACGTTGTTGTTTTAGGTGTAAATTTTTTTTGGATTCTTGAATTGCAATTGTGATAGTAGTATTAAATTGATTGCTAATAGGGTTTAATTTGTACACAAGTAAGGGCATAGCAGGGAATATTTTAAGCGGATTAGAACGAATGTTTTTAATGATTATTAATTCAACTTTTAATTTTTTTAAATCGGACTTTAGTATCTGTACTTGCTGGTTAATTTTGTCATTGCTAATAACAAAAGGCATTTTGAGTAATTGATTTATTTTAAAGTTTGTATCATCAATTGCTAAAAACATACGCTGATTGATATTATTATTAGTATTGTTAGAATTAAGATTTAAATACTGTAATGCGGTGTTCACATTCCAAAGGCTACTATTAACATCATTTATAATTTTTGTTACTGATTTTCGTTCTAGCAAACTGTTTGACATTACTTTTGTTGATTGAGAAATTTCAGAATTCGTTGTCCAAGCAAAAATACCAGTTAATAACACAACTAGGAATACTAATACAAGGAAACGTCCAAGCAATGAATTAACTGCATTGAATATTAATGAGTTTGGCGTTAGTAATTTCAATATAAATTTATGCCATAGTTATAAAGTGTAAACAATCGCCATTAACTAAAATAACATGAAGCTGCTTTGATTTAATGATTACTGTCTTATCGGCTAATATTTGTCAGTATTTAATTAATGTTTTATTGTGTGTTAAGTAATTGATTTTTAAAGTACTAGCATGGTGTATCGTGTTATAGCGTTTTTATCGTTAATGATATTTCCACAATTTAATCTAGAATCGCGTCATTATATAGATGAACATTAAAATTGTGATAACGCTGTGATATTTGGTGATTACTAAAGTGATACCTTTTGTTTAATTTACTAACAGAGATTAATCATGAAAAAAATCACGATAGCCACATTATTAACGCTTAGTATTTTTGTTTCTTTAAGCTTTAATACTAGTATCGCGCTTGGCAGGACATTACCTGAATTTACTCAAACTGATTCATCACAATGGATTAATTCGGATGCGCTCACCGTTGCGCAATTAAAAGGTACTGTGGTGTTAATCGATGTTTGGACTTTTGAATGTTGGAATTGTTACCGATCTTTTCCGTGGCTCAATGATTTAGAGAACCGTTATTCTGCTAAGGATTTTAAAATAATAGGCATTCACTCGCCTGAGTTCGCTCGAGAAAGAGTTATCGCTAGCATTAACCAAAAGGTAAAAGAATTTAAATTACATCATCCGGTAATGGTGGATAATGACATGGGCTATTGGAAAGCTTTGCAAAACCGTTATTGGCCAGCTTTTTACGTTATTGATAAAAAGGGCAACATTCGGGATGTGGTGGTTGGTGAGACTCACAGCGGTGATCGAAATGCAAGACGCATCGAATCCCAGATAGATACTTTATTGGCAGAATAAAATACTGCTGGCTTTAATTAGCCACCTGTAATCGACATAATTCGAATAACATGATTAGGATTCGCATTAAAATCGTGTTTTTCAGGCTTGAGGCCAATGGCCTTTTGAATATGCTGTTCAAGTTCAGCATCAGTAATGCCTGAACGTAATAATGGACGCAGTGGGTAATTATTGTCTTGTCCTAGACACATGTATAACGTGCCATCAACTGATAGTCTGACACGGTTACAGGTTTCACAAAAATGTTGTGACATGGGGGTAATGAAACCAATTCGTAATTCAGTTCCGGCTACTTGTACGTAACGAGCAGGCCCGCCTCCGGGCATCATTCCAGGTATTAATTCAAATTTTTGCGCTAATCGTTCTTTAACGATTTGCAAACTTAAGTATTGCTGGCTGGCGGTTCTACCGGTGTCGCCCATTGGCATGGTTTCAATAAAGCGCAGGGTGAAATCATGTTTGATACAAAATTCAACCATGTCTTCAATTTCATCATCGTTAACACCTTTCATTACCACCATATTAATTTTTATGGGGCTAAAACCTGCTTCTTTTGCCGCCATTAATCCTGCTAGCACTTTATCGAGTTTACCGGATGTGATGGCTTTAAAACGGTCTGCTTTAAGGGTATCCAAGCTAACATTGATTCGTGAGATGCCACTTTGTTGTAATGCGATGGCTTGTTTTGATAGACGAGTGGCATTAGTGGATAAGGATAAATCTTCAATGCCCGGTAATTGCGCTAATGTTGTGGCAAGTTTCGCAACATCTTTTCGGACTAAGGGTTCGCCGCCGGTGATTCTAATTCGTTTTGTACCGAGTCTGCCAAAGGCTGCAATGACTCGTTCTATTTCATCAAAAGTTAACCAATTTTCAGGCTCTTCAAAATTATTAAAGCCCTTGGGCATACAATAATGACAGCGTAAATCACATTGATCGGTCACGGATAATCGCAAGTAATCGATGGTTCGGTTAAAAGGGTCAGTTAAACTGTTTGATATTTTTGTCATGAGTGTCCCATTACAACTAATTTTAAGGTTTCATTTACGGTTAAAACAGGAGTACTAATTAGAACCCTTATTCTAATACTACTATATCAACCCTTATTATAAAGAATTCATTCCTTATTTAAAAATTTAAAATGAAAAGAATGACCCTATTTTTTTCAGTCTACTAACCTGCAAATACACCGGCATTTAGCGCGGATATTACTCATTATTCGTCGCGTGCTGTACATCTGCCATTATTGCCCTTATATTTTTTGCCCACTGTAAAAATATCGGTTGTAATGCTTTATTAGGGTACATTGCGCTCAATTGTTCGGGGTTGGTGGTGGTGAGCAGGGTTTGGCCATTCTCTGAGAATAATGCAATTTTTAGTGGTAAATAGGGAATGAGTTCTGGATATCGAGCGGCAAGCATTTTTATTTCATCGGCTTTGCCATAAAAAACAATTCGATATTTATCAGATTGATAGCCCATTTTGGCTAAACCCACATCAATTAGTTGTACGCGCGACACCGTGTTGCCGGTTTTTTTAATGGCGTCTTGTAGCGCCAACATAGTTTCGGGAAAGGCCAAGTCAGAGCGCAACATTACTAGGTCGTCTGCCTGTACTGTTGTGTGTAGCAGTGAAACGAACAATAATGCTAGCATTAAATTTTTACTTAGTTTATACATTATAAAATCGCCTCTTCAATAATTTCAATATAGACATCACGCATGGCTTTGCAAGAATGTTCCAGTTCTGAATTATTAAATAATTTACTGAGTCGTAGCGGGTTAATGGCCATTACGGTTACTTTACCTTGTTGTTCCACTACCGTCACACGGCACGGCAAAAACATACCCACTCGAGGGTCAATGGCTAGCGAACTATTGAGTAATTTAAAATTACAAAAATAAATAATGACTTGCTTATTATTGCTTTTATCGTCGGAAACTAAACCATAGTCCAAGTTTTGAGTTCGAATGATTTTAAAGTTTTTACCGACAACGGCACGTTTTATATTGGCAATGGTTTCAGTGAGCGAGTAATTAGATTCATACGATATTATTGGACTGAGGTTTTGTTTAATAGTATTGGGTTTGCTGCGTTCAAAGTGACGGATGTAACTGACAATATCATTAATATCCGAATCTGATAAACCTTGCTGTTTAAATGAAACCATTGGTGTACCACGACGACCTAGTACAATGGCCTGTTTAATCATGTGATCTGTAGCCGAAGCGAGAAACCCCGAATTATTTAATGCGGGTGACATTATTGGTAAGTTACGTGGTCTGGAGAAAGTAACTCCGGTACCTTTGCTGCCTTCACCTATTGCACCATGACACGATGCACAGTGTTGTTTAAATAATTTTTTACCAGAGGAAACATTACCTTTAATTGTTGTGCTTATTTCTTTGGCTATTGTTGTATTACTAAAACTTCGAATGTAAGTAATAATTTCGGTCACATCGGATTCAGATAACGTTTTGAAAGCTGGCATAACCCGATCTGGACGGCCAAGACGAATGGTTTTACGCAGATACTCATTTGATATATTGGCTTGAAAATCAGGCAACGATAGTGGTACGCCAACGCCACCATCGCCGGTGCTTCCATGGCAGGCAGTGCAGTGTTGAGTGTATAAAGTTTTGCCTAAGCCCACTGAGCCTAAGTTAGCGTTACTATTGTGTTCTGAAAAAGTATTTCCAGCACTCGCATTAAATGAATAACCCGCTATTATAAAGTAAAAAAGAGTTTTTAAGATGGGCAATAGTGTTTTCATCGTACTTTAAAAATCCTGCGTAGTGGTACCAATTTTAGTATATTTAGTATATACAGTACTTGCTTGTATATTAGAGTTCTCTGATATAGATCAATTTTTGTTTACTTCGCCGCTGTTATCCCGTTAAATTTGAAGCTAATATGTCTGAGGATGAGAGCCGCAATAGCCGAATAAAGACCGCTTGACACAGGAGTGCAACCTAGCTTGTTCTCTTTATGATAGTCTTGATTATAGGATTTCTACTATTGCTGCGCAATAGATATAGCTGCACCGATAAAGGTAGTGTTCGGGTTGTTTGGTTAAAAATGCAGTTATCGATTGTATTTTAGGGTATAAATTAATGGGGTAGAAGAGTTGTTCGACCTTAAAATATATAGTGAATTAGAATATTACTGAAACTTGATATAGATCAAGGTAGCCGAACTTTAAGGGCATAGTATGAATTACGGAATTCAAATTTTTCAAATGACAAGCATATAAAAATAAATTTTACAGAGTGAGGAATTAGAGTGAATAAACGCTATCAAAAAATTGCATTACTGCTCGGTGTTGTAGTAACACTCACAGCATGTGATCAAAATACTCAAACGACAAAAACCACCGAAATAAAAGCAACAAGCTCGGTTAATAACCCCAAAATCATTGGTGTACCCGTTGTGGTGGATGCCGCGCTTGCGAAACAAGGTGAGGATTTGTACAAGCAAAATTGTATTTTTTGTCACCAACCTGACGCGATAGGTAAGCCGGGTTTTGCACCGTCTTTGACCAATAAAGAGTTTTTGAGTGTGGCCTCTAATAAGTTTTTAATGAGCACCATCCGCGACGGTCGTGCTGGAACTGGGATGCCACCGTTTGCGCACTTAGGCCGCAAACAAGTTGAAGCTATTGTTGCTTATTTACGCGACCATGCAAAACTACCCGATATATCTGCGGCAGTGGATGCACAACCAGACTCGCACGGCGATCCGCGTTTAGGGGAGACTTGGTTCAGACAAATTTGTAGCACCTGCCATGGTTTTAATGGTGACGGTTATTCAGCAGGCAGTACCGGTACTGCTATTGGTAAGGCTGGGTTTTTAGATAAAGTAAGCGATGGTTTTATTCGTTTTACTGTCGTTAATGGCCGTAGTAATACTCGGATGATGGGCTTCAATGGGCCAGAAGCACTAGCAGATTTATCCGATGGCGAAATCGATGATATCATAGCGTATTTAAGAACCGTGCCTTCTAAAGATTAAGTACGTTAAAAGTTAGTTGTTGTATCAAAAAATTAGATATGAATAATAGGAGTGTTAGGAAATGAAAAGAATTAAAATGTCCCGTCGGGACTTCCTTAAAAGCAGTACCTTTATAACCGGTGCGGCAGCGGGTACCGGTTTGTATGTGGGTAAAAACCCCGAGTTAGAAGCTGCGCCAGTGTCGGCAGCTGAAGTAGGAGAAACAAAAACGGCAATCGCACAATGCCCATATTGTGGCGTAGGTTGTGGCACCATTATCCAAACCCAAAATGGTAAAATAGTATCGATGCGTCCGGATAAAGACCATCCGACTAACTACGGACTGCAATGCATTAAAGGTTTAACCGCAGCAGAACCAATCTATGTTGATAGAATGGAAGGTGATCCCTACGTGCGTAAAGACGTTTGGGAAGAATGGCAAAAACCCAATCATGGTGATATGGAATTTATCAGTAAAACCAAAGGCTCGTTTGATGAAGAGCATTTTATTCGAGTACCGTACCACGATGCTTCCGATATGGTGGCACGAAAGGTAGCGCATTTAGCCAAAAAATATACTGGCAACTCAATTGCACTGTACGGTTCTGGTCAGCTAACCATGGAAGGCCAATATCTCGAAAACTTATTCATGAAAGGCGTGTTGGGCTCCAATACTATCGAAGCCAATGCTCGTATGTGCATGACCTCAGCAGTAACAGGTTATTTTAAAACACTGGGTTCCGATACACCGCCACTGGCATATGAAGATATTGAAATCGCTGACATGATTATGCATTTTGGTCACAATGCGCGTGAATCTCATCCGATTATATTTTGGCGTGCCGCCGATCATAAACGTAAAATGGACATTCCCACTGTAGTGGTGGATCCGCGTTACACCGGCACGGTAAAAGGCTATCAGGATATTAATCCAGATAATTCAGTTCATGTGCCTATTTTAAACGGTGATATTAGTTTCTTAAATTCCATTGCTCATGTTTTATTAAATGATCATAAAGATGTCATCGATTGGAAATTCTTGAAAGCGCACACTACCGGCTGGAAAGAATATGTCGAGGGTGTTAAAAAGGATTACAGTCCTGAACAAGTGCAAGACCGCATGGGTGGTAAAAATCACGATGTATCCCCTGAACTAATCCGCCGAGTTGCAGGTATGTTTGCCGATGCCACCCGCAAACGTCTTGAGCGCAGCAAAGGCAAACAAGAAGGTAAGGGTTATGGTGGTGTTATTATCATGTGGGGTATTGGTTATAACCAACACATCCACGGCCAGCATAATGTAATATCCATAATCAACTTATTAACCCTAACCGGAAACTTGGCTAAACCGGGTTGCGGACCTTTTTCCATGACAGGTCAACCCAATGCCATGGGCGAACGTTTTACTGGCGGTTTAACCGGGCGATTACCCTTTAACCAGCCTCTAAAAAATGCCTCGCACCGTAAACACATGGCTGAACAATGGGGCGTGCCAGAGAAAAATTTAATTACCGCAATGAAGGCTAAAAATCCCGGCATGGCCATCGGCATGATGGAACGCGCATTAAAAGGTGATGTAAAAGCCATGTTCTTCGTGTATGCCACGCACATTGATTTACCCGATCAACATAATTTAGTGCGTCCGGCCCTAATGAAGACATTTAATGTAGTGCAAGAAATATATCGTCATGCACCCAATAATTTATATGCCGATGTTATTTTTCCTGCGGCTACTTGGGGTGAAGTTGAAGGTGTTTACATTAGCTCTGAACGGCGTATTAATAGAACCGAAAAAGCGGCCGAGCCACCTCCAGGCTGTCGTCCTGATATGGACATGGTTATCGATAAAGGTAAAGAAATTGCACATTTACTTGGGCTCGATGCCGATAAAATATTTCCATGGAAACGCAAAAAAGACGGTTATTATGATGCCGAAGAAATTTTCCGTGCCGTTGTGGTTGCTTCTGCCGGAACCGATACTGATTTAACTGGTATGTTAGAAGTTGAAAAAATTGACAAAAAAGGTTTATATCAGCAATTACGAGATTTGCGCGGCATTCAATGGCCTGCTCCAAGTTATGAAAATGCAAAGGCCGGTGGTACTAAACGTCGGTTTATGATGCAAGAAGGTGTTTGGAAAAATAAACCCTATGGTTATTTCCGAACCAGTGACGGTAAAGTACACATGAAACTGTGCTTACAAGATTACAGTCGTCGTAAAGAAATTACTAAAAAGTTAATGGAGTTTGGTAGTAAAGACGGTGTGTACACTATCGATAACATTGCATTATTAACACAAGCTCGCGATATGGCTTTAACCCCGGATCTACCCGATGAGGAAATGCGTGGCAAGCAATGGGAAAATATTCCAAAAGATAAATACCCGTATTGGTTAGGACTTGGTGTGGTGTATGAACATTTTCACACCGCAAAATCAAATCGTAGCCCAACAACACGGCGGCTTGTACCTGAAATGTATGTTGAAATGCACATTGATGATGCAAATGAATTGGGCATTAAAGACGGTGATAAAGTACGTTTGGTCACTCGTCGAGGATCATATGAAGCAAAAGCTCAGGTTGGTCTGAATAGTCTGGTTAAACCCGCACGAAACAGTGTGCCACGTGGTTACATGTTTAGTCCATGGAATTTATCAGTAGCCGACAGCGCCGATCCAAAGAAAAACAAATGGTTGGTTAATGGTGTTTCGAGTCGGGTATGGGATGTGGTTTCAGGACAGGTTGATTTTAAAAAGTTAGCTTGTCGAATTGAAAAGGTATAATTTTATATAATTAATTACTGCTACTTTGTTAATTTATAAAACGTGAAAAAATATGCTTATTACAACGTTTTAGAGTTAATGGGGTAGCTGTAATGATTAGTATTAAAGTTGAAACCATCAAGTTATAAAACAATGAAACTGTAGAACAATGAAACGAAGAAAGTTTTTAGAGTATCTGGCTAGCACCCCCCTGTTGGCCATGATTAGTAGCGAGGGTGCCTCCGCAGCCATTACAACACCCTCGTTACGCTTTTTAAGACCTCCTGGCGCTCATGACGAAAAATTATTTTTGTCAAAGTGCATTCGTTGCGGACAATGCGGCGAGACCTGCCCTAACCGATGTATTAAATTTTTTAATATTGAAAATGGCATGGCATCATTAGATACACCCTATATAATTCCACGAGAACAAGCCTGTATATTGTGCATGAAATGTGGTGAGGTTTGCCCCACGGGTGCAATTCCAAAAGTGAAGCATGAAGCTAACGCGATAATGCAAAATGTAAAAATGGGTTTTGCGCGAGTTGATACTAATTTATGTTTATCCTATCAGGGTAAAACCTGTGGTGTTTGTTATCGTGCCTGTCCATTGCAAGATGTGGCAATCCGAGTAGGCATGTTAGAACAACCGCATGTATTAGATAAGTGTGTGGGTTGTGGTTTATGTGAACGTTCGTGCATTCAGATACCGCAAGCAATACGAATTATACCGAGACATAACGCGTGATATCAACAATATTTAATAGAGTAACTAACATCAATATTGGCCGCAGTTCAACATATTATTATCGACACCTTAATAAATTACGCTGGCTAGTATTAACAATGGTGATGTCATTATTGATTTTATTACCATTTATTCATTTATATCAAACCTATGAAGCTGCACATGCCTATGATTTATTAACGCCCACTGAAAAAACGATATCCGATACGATGGAGGCATTGACCTCTCCTTTTGTTAAAGAACCCGAACAACTCGATGCGATTAAAGGTACTACTTGGTCAGCGACTTTGTTTGGTTTTAAAATATCCGATCCCCTAGCTGCCATTGGTCAAATGGCGGCG
>CAYQUC010000093.1:0-13171 GCA_964420605.1 uncultured Thioalkalispiraceae bacterium
ATCTAACATTGGCGTATCAAATTGTTTGGCCATTTTTTTCTCCTTAGTGGATGGGTAAATCCCAATCCTGCCGGCTATTAAATTTAAATGTATTAATAAATCGTAAAAACTTATTAACTGTTTCGCTTTTTAACTTTACATTGCAATGGAAAGACAATTAAGTCGTACTTTCCTGAATTCGAAGGAGTTTAGGTCGCGAAACCGGTGTTGAGAACCGTACCAAAGGGGGGTAGCTGTATAATAGACTATCCCAAAAGAGATAGTGGTAATCGTGTGATTTGTTCCTCATAAATTCTATTTGCCCTAAAATAAAAATATAAATGCATTTAAAACAATGCCTTATAATTATCTTTTAATTTTAATTCGATACTACCCTCAAGTTGTTATTTAGCTATTGAGCGATTTCAGGAATAATTTCATTTTTACTAGTATTTAATAAAATTATTAATAATCTAGTAATATACTAATAATTTAACACTGTATTTAACAGTTGTAATCAATCATTTAACGTGATTATAAACAGACAACAGTAGTACTGATATAGGAGTTTAGAACTATTGCATAACACTGAGCAGTTTGATTTAACTAATGATGTTGCTTATCAGAAGTGGCGACAACATAAATTGTCAAACTACCCTGCAAGTGCTAACGATTTATTAGTTACTGTTAAGAACTTAAATTTTTTAAGTGCGATTGAAATTACTGAAATCAAAAACTGTTTAGATAAATTTAATATGGCTGTATATTCCCTAGAAAATACCCAGAATATTACCGCGATAGAATTATGCCAGTTTGCAGCCCAGCTTGGACTATATAGTATTGATGGTAATTTATGCTCGGGCGAAGAAAATGTCAGTACCGTAAAAGTGGTTCAGTCTGGACGCAATAAAGGATATATACCTTATACCAATAAAGCGATAAGTTGGCATACGGATGGTTATTACAATTCACCAGACAAAACGGTAAGAAGTTTTGTATTGCACTGTTCTCAGGCGGCAACTAGTGGTGGGGATAATAATTTAATTGATCCTGAGGTTGTCTATATATTGTTACGGGATGAAAATCCAAACTTTATTTCAGCACTAATGGCTAATGATGTGATGACAATTCCGGAGAATATTGAAAACAGCGTTAAAATTCGTGGCCGGCAAACTGGCCCGGTGTTTTCAATAGACAGTGTGAGTGGCAAGTTGCATATGCGTTACACCGCTCGAACCCGAAGTATTGAGTGGACACAGTCGATAATCGTGCAACAGGCAGTTAATGCAATTAAAGCACTATTTGATACTAAATCATCTAGGTATATTTTTAAGTATAAGTTAACGGCTGGACAGGGCTTACTTTGTAATAATGTATTACATAATAGAACGGCTTTTGATGATACCAGTGCTACTGGTAATAGAGAGTTACTTCGTGCTCGTTACTACGACCGAATAGCTTCTTAAAAGCTAAAATTAGAGAGAAATACAGATTATGTTATGGTTAAGTGAAGTGTTATTACAGAATCATCAGTTAGAAAACTTTGAGCAATTAACAAAAGTGATTCAACAGCGCGCTAAAGATGGTGAGATATTTTTTCAAATGGATGTTAAACCCCCATTTCTCGATACACCGACTAATTGGGAAGAAAAATTAGAAGCGATATTTACGAGTGTGAGACCGTCATGATGTATTGGGAAGAGGAAAATAAGCCCAAGCCGGAATATCAAGTTCCTGAAGATGTACAAGATTTAATTTTTAAAATAAAATGCCAAGCGGTGCCGTTGGATCATGCTCAAGCATTATCAAACGCCTTGTGTTCAGTACTGCCTTGGTTAGCGCAGGAATCACTCGCTGGAATACATTTGATTCACGCAGCTGAATCTGGAAATGGCTGGATTCGACCAGAAATTGCTGAAAATGAGGTACTGTATTTATCGAAAAGAACGAAATTACAGCTTCGATTACCCAAAAATAGGCTAATTGATGCCCAAAAGCTGCATGGCACAACAATAACAGTTGACGGCTATAAGCTTGATATTAGAGAATCCGCACCTAGAAAATTAACAAAGTCTCCAATTGTGTTTTCACGCTATGTAATAACTGAAAACGATGATGAAGCGGCTTTTTTAAAAAAGGCGCATCAACAAATGAGCGAGCTTGGAATTAAGGTGCGCAAAATGTTGTGCGGTAAATACCATGAACATCAGATGGCCTCGGGGCTTATGGCTACTCGCAGTTTAATGGTTGCGGACTTGGAAGCCGAAGAATCCGTATTATTGCAACAGCAGGGCTTAGGTCCAGGTAGGTTAGTCGGATGTGGGTTATTTATGGCCCATAAAGGGATTATTGCAGTTGATGCAGAATCCGAAAAAGTACAAACGAAAGATTTTTAATCCTGTAATTGTTATTGAAATTGCACTAATTTTAAGAAATTTAAAGTAAATAAAGTAAGGAGTATTATATATGCCAACATTAGAAGCAGAAGGTACAACAGTAGAAGTAACTGATAATGGATTTTTAGTTGAATATAACGACTGGACTGAAGCATTAGGTGCGAAAATTGCCGAGCAAGAAGGCGTTGAGATGACTGAAGAACATTGGGATGTCGTTAAATATTTGCGTGATGAACATGCTGAAAGCCCTGGTACTGAGCCAAATGAACGTAATATCACTAAAGATATGGGTAAAAAATGGGGTAAAAAAGTCAATTCTAAATACATGTACGATTTATTCCCAGGTATGCCATCGAAGCAAGGCCGAAAAATCGGTGGAATGCCACAAAGCACCCGTAAAGGTGGTTATTAATCACACTTTCTAGATAAGTATTTGTTGATATAGACCTAATGGGGTATTTCAGCATGATTATGGGCTTGATAAAGTCACGCCCATACAAAAATTTAGATAATATTTTAGCCCATACCCACCTAAGTTAGTTTAGTTAACGCTAGACTATAATAATGGGTATGTAATATGAGGACGTTGGTTATGAGTAGCAAACAAGATCTAATTAAAGAAATGTTAGCAATGCAAAAGAAGTTTATTGATTTAGAACATAAAGAGGGCATTGATATGAAAGATTATTACACACCTAAGTCTGGGCATGTGTTAGATCAGTATCGTGATCAGTATCAAGCATTGGCAACAAAATTGTTGGAAATGGCTCATAAAGAAGTAGGTTCTCAAGCTTAAATCAGCTTGCTTATATGATTTAAAAAGCCGCTTTTTAGCGGCTTTTTTTATAACTGCTATAAATCAGCCCACATTCTAAGTAAGTTTGCATAGCTATTATTAATGCGTGTTGTTATTTCAGAGTTTGGACTTTCGAGTAGAGATTGATCTCGCGATTGTCCTAATTCGTATAATAAAGCACGTTGCTCAGCGGAACGAACCATGCTTTGCACCCATGTAACAGCGACTAACCTCTCACCAGCTGAGATTGGATTAACATGATGAATACTAGACGATGGATACATTACTGCATCACCGGCGTTTAGTTTGACGTATTGTTGACCAAATTCACTGTTAATGACCAGTTCACCGCCATCATAGTCAGAAGCTGAATTTAAAAAAATAGTGATGGAAATGTCAGAACGATAGCGTTGCCCCTGACTACCCATGATAGGATCATCGATATGATCACCATAGGCCATGCCTTTGGTATATTTTGCATAGAACGGGGTTGCAACACTTTTAGGGAAAGTCGCTCCTATATATATAGAATGTTTAACCAAACTATTCATGACTATAGTGTTAAGTTGATTTAAAACTGGGTTACTTGACGCAATTTCTTGGTTTTGTTTAACCATTTCAGCCATCTTCCCTGCTGAAAGTTTGCCATCGATAAACGTAGCATCGCTGAGCAGGTTTTGAATGGCATTGAGTTGTTGTTGACTTAATAAGTTAGGTATTTGTAATAGCATATTGTTTTGTCTTGTTCGAGTTTTAAGTGTAAGTGTACTTGAATTGTAATTTATTGAGGTTTTAAATGAAATTAAAAATTTTTATTGATGATAAGCAAATTTCTGTCAGTATATCTGATGATATTTTATACGGTGCAAAAGACTTTTTTAGTAAAATGAATTCGGACATGGATAAAGGCTGGCAAATGAGTCGTAGTTGGGTTGAAAATCCTAGCAAGGTACAACGTTGCCAAATAGCGGCGGGTAAAATAATGGGTGCTGTTCATAATGAAAATCAAAACCTACTGCAAATGATGGCCGGATTTATTTTACATACCTTACCCGATGTAGTTGAAGTTCATATTGATGGTAATGGTGAAATGATGGAAACTGAACTGGTACTATCAAACGGAACGCGTTTGTCAGATACGCTTTAAAGTAAATTTATGGCAGATTTATTTAGTGTTACAGCACCGCTGCGAATTCAAATTGATAAAAAAGAACTTTATGTTATTGCTGAATGTTATCCACATCCTCATGGTTTAGTTTATATCGATTTGTATTGGAATGAACTTATTATTAACAGCAATGCTTGCATCCATTTAATTGAAGCTGAGCTTAAGGGGGAAGGGCCATGGAAAATAGCAAATAATGTAATCCATGTTTTGGGCTGTTTTGGTACTAATGCTCAGCTTGCTTCTGAATACGCTAACTGGATTGATTACTGTCAAATAACTAACTTAGAGCATTCACGTAGAATTTTAAATACTAAACTGTTAGAGATAGGGGTTGAGTCACAATACTTACATAACAGTAAGGTTATTTATTTAGATGTTAATAATTCATCAAAATAATATTTATGCCAGAAAAATAATGAACTGGATTTAGTGTAATACATTATATTGATACCAGGAAACTCTAAAGTAGCGGTTCTAAATTCTCCCGGTTTATTTTTATAGGATGCACCTATTTTATTACCGGGTTTTTCCTGACTTAGTGCAATTTTAATGGAGTCATTATCAATTCCTGCACCTTCAAATAAGACTTCTAAACGATAAAGTTCATCTTCTGAGTAGATTACTATAACATCAAGTAGCTTTTCTTTATTGACCATTAGCGCAGCCCAGTCAGGTTTACCATCGCCATTAAAATCATCTTCCACAGTCCACGGTTTTGGTGAGTCGCCACGTTTTAATAAATGGCGACGCATAAAACCAAATAATTTACCGGTAGGTGGGTAATAGTTCGGATAGGTTGCATCGAGTAATTTTTGAGCATATTCTGGAACATTGAAATCATCTTCAAAACTAATTTCTTCGGGTTCAGAAAACTCTTCTTCATCATCATATACATCCGTGTCGCTGTAATCGGCGTTAGGATTTTTTTGTATTGGCGCTAACAGATCCGGATCATTTAATAACTCATCAATTGTCATCGCGGCTTGATCGTCAGTTAAGGTCGGATATTTTGTTGTGTCTGTATTATTATTTTTTGTTATTGTAGTAGCACTAGTCTCAGCTACTTTTTGTGAGTAAGCAGAACCAGGAAATAAAGCGGCGGAACTTATTAGTAAAAGTGGAAAGAAATAATTATTGATATTGTTCATTTTTGATTAGTTTATAATTTACGCTGTAATGAAGCTGGATAGATTAAATTTTATACTATTTAGGGTATAACTTAAATTTAACTTTAATTCTATTAAGTAAAACACAGTACTATAGATTGTAATAGTGTTTAATTAACCTACTGTGTAACAGTACACGATATATCTATGGAAAACACATTTTATTTAATGTTTAAAATAATAATCTTTATAAAAGACATAGATTTGGGTTAGATTGATAACTAATTAGGTTACGACTAAAAATGCTAGTGGAGAGACTGACATGACAAAAAAACAATTACAATATGGCGTTATAAGCATTGGTGTTTTGATATTACTAGTGTTGGTATTTAGTAATTTTGCTAGTAATGGTGTTTTATCATCGAATGAATCGGTGCAATTAAGCTCTAAGCAAATACAACGTTCGGTAAATCGTTCATTTCCTATAACGCACTCAAATACACGTGTGAATATGAGTTTAAAAAACCCAAAAGTAATTTTAAAAGAGGGATGGGAGCATGTTGCAATTGATTTGGATTTGAACATGTCGGTTAAAAAAAGAAGAGCTAACAGAAATGTTTATCGACCAACTTACAACGGTAAAGTGACATTATCAGGTTCTCTTGCTTATTCTCCTAAATCAGGCAATATTTCACTGAAAAATATTAAGTTACGAATTTTAAATTCGAAAAAAATGAATACCAAAGATATTGCTAAAATAGAGAAAACCTTAGTCGCTGCAGTGCAAAGAAAACTAAATCGTAATCCAATTTATCGACTAAAAGGTAAGCAGTTTAAGCATGAGTTAAATAAAATGGAATTGAGTAATATTGAAATTAATAAAAACAATATTAATTTAGAGTTAGCATTAAAGTGACTTTTTCTCGCCAATAATTTTTACAAATCAAATTTAATGCCCTGGGCTAATGGTAATTCATTACCCCAGTTACTGGTGTTGGTTTGGCGTCTCATGTAGTGTTTCCAACTATCTGAGCCAGCTTCACGTCCACCGCCGGTATCTTTTTCACCCCCAAAAGCACCACCAATTTCAGCACCGGATGTTCCGATATTAACATTTGCAATACCGCAATCGCTGCCATTAACCGATAAAAATAATTCGGCTGTTTTGACATTATTTGTAAATATTGCGGATGATAAACCTTGTGAAACTTCATTTTGCATTGCGATAGCATCCGTTATACTTTGATATGACATTATATAGAGTATTGGTGCAAATGTTTCTTGTAGTACCGAACTGCTATCATGGGCTAAGGCTACAATGCTTGGTTCTACATAAAACCCTTGTGTGTCGATAGTGTTTCCACCATAGAGTATTTCGCCATTGTCATTTTTTATATTTTTAATGGTATTAATATAGTTTTCAACCGCTTGCTGGTTAATTAGTGGGCCAACCAAAGTATTGTTATCGAGTGGATCGCCTATGCGCAATTGCTGGTAGGCTGCAATTAATTTTTTTATAACTAAAGGGTAAATACTGTAATGAATAAATAATCGGCGTGTAGTAGTACAGCGTTGGCCACTGGTTCCTGCTGCACCAAAAACAATTGCCGGAATTGCTAATTTAAGATCGGCTGTTTCATCTAATATTATGGCGTTATTGCCACTTAATTCCAATAAGCTGCGCCCTAATCGGTTAGCAACAATTGAATTAACGCGACGACCGATTTTAGTTGATCCCGTAAATGAAATAAGCTTGACCCGTTTGTCCGCTACAAAAAGTTCAGCGTCTTTAGTATTGTTACTGATGAAGAGGCTAAACAATCCGTTGTAACCCATATCGTCCATGACTTTATTGCATATATGTTGGATTGCGATTGCACATAATGGCACTTGGGACGAAGGCTTCCAAATAACAGTGTTGCCACAGATACAAGCAATAAAAGCATTCCATGCCCATACCGCCATCGGAAAATTAAACGCACTGATGACACCGACAACCCCCAGTGGGTGCCACTGTTCATACATGCGGTGAAAGGGACGTTCTGAGTGCATGGTTTTACCGTACAACATTCGTGATTGCCCCACAGCAAAATCAGCGATATCAATCATTTCTTGAACTTCACCATCACCTTCTTGTTTTATTTTACCCATCTCAAGTGATATCAGAGAACCTAAACTGTCTTTATGCAAGCGTAATTCATTGGCTATGTTTCGAATAAACTCACCTCGTAAAGGAGCAGGTTGGCTACGCCAAAATAGTTGAGCTTGTTGGCTTGATTTTAAAATAACTTCATAATTTTGTTGTGTTGCACAAGAAACAGATGCGATGGTTTTTTCTGTTGCGGGATTTATTGAGTCAATGACACTATCGCAATTCAACCACTCTGGTCCTGAACAGGCACCTCGATTTAAGGATTGAATGTTAAGTTTTTTTAATGTCGTCATTACTTTTACTCTTAAATTTAATTTTTTGAAGTTTAGCGATAATCTTTCTGCTTGCTATGTCTTAATTAACAGGTTTGAATTTAAGTGGTTACGGCTATTAAGTATAATAACAACCAAATCGGTTTTTTAAAATATCTTCTAACAAAAAACTTTCCTGAGTAATAAAGCCTTTGTACTGATTAATATTACTTAATGTTAAATCGATAACACTGCAGATTCCTGCGGCTGTTGTAATTTGAATTGCGGACCAAATATGGTTGTTTATTTCTTTTGGGTAAACTTTTTTTACATAATTTTTTTCGATTAATACATTATTTTTATATCCAATGACAGACACATAAATTAATACAACATCTTGTTTTGTTTTGGGGACTGCATTTTCCAATATTCGTTTTAATGTATCTCTGTCTTTATTGAGTTTTAAATCGTTCATTAGTAATTTAATTTGTTTACAGTGTCCTGGGTAACGAATGGTTTTGTAATTCATGCTTGTGATTTTGTCTTTGTAGGTATCGGCTAAGGTGCCTAATCCACCGGAGGTATTAAATGCTTCGTAAATTAAACCATCAACTGAGATGGTTTCATAACCTTCGAGTGGCAATAGGGTGATTAATTTACCATCTTCAATGCCATAGCAAATATTACCGTATTCGTTGATAAGTCCATCGGTTGACCATGTTAATGAATATTTTAATGCATTGTTAGGATTGATCGGTAAAGCGCCGACACGCATTTTAACGGAATCTAAGGATTCAAATTTTTTTATGAGCGATTGCGCAGCTATGCTGATAAATCCAGGTGCGAGTCCGCATTGAGGAATAAACGGGGTGTTACTATTTTGACTTATTTTTTTTACATGATTAGTAACTTCTACATCTTCAGTTAAATCAAAGTATGCTGTATTGGATTTAGCCGCTGCATTGGCAACAAATTTATTACAATAAAATGGTAAGCTTGATATTACCGCATCAAAACTGGTTGATGACATTAGTTTCAGTAGTTCTTTTTCATTTGTTGCGTCAATAGTTATTGCTGTAGAATTTTTTAGAACATATTTGGTTAATGTTGAGCGTACTTGTTCGATGTCAATATCAGCAAGGTGAACAAAGTAATCATTACTGGAGCTTAACAAACAGGATATTAATGAACCAATTTTGCCACAACCTAGAATTAAAACATTAAAATTTGTCACGAAATCTCCATTCAAATTTTTAAAAAAATACTATACTAGTAAGTATATGCATTAATACAAAATTTTCACTATGTCTGATCAATATACCGAATTTGCACATTTACTGGTGGATGAATTAACACAACTTGATTCCTCTTGGATAAGAAATACTGCTGTTCCTGAAGTTGTGTCGATAAAAAATCAACACCACGATGATATTAAATTAAATTTAACTCCGTTTGAGGTTAGCGTTAACGACGATTTGGCTGGTCAATATTTTAAAAATGTGGATTCTATTGATGGCTTAATCGAAGTTTATAAGCAAATATGCGATGATTTTAATTTTGAATTAGATGTTACCAGTTTATCTGTTTCTGATTATGCAAGTACATTTCTTAATAACGTATTTATCAACGCTAGAAAAAAAATGCAAGTTGATGATGTGAGCTTGATAGTGAAATTTATCAAGGATCTTGACTGTTACACCGCAGTGAAATCAATCGAATCATTACTTTACAGCCATTCCGATTTGGAGTTGCTACGTATAGCTAACAGCCAAGGATGGCAGACTCACTTTGATCATATCGCGATTCGTTGTGGTTCATCTGAACATGATAGTGCGAATAAAATAGCTGAACTATTAATTAATAATTATGGTTATAATCATCCCCGCATTAAGAATGAAGATTATTATTTGTTTGAGGATGGTTGGAGTGCTTATCCTCTATATAAAATATTAAATAATGGACAAGTATTAAGAATATTTGTTGATCAATCAGAATCTACACATCCAAAGCAAATTATACAACATTGGAATCACGTTTATGGGTTTACGGCACACCATTTAGCCTTGAGGCTAACAACAGTTGAACAAGGTGAACGTTGGGCGATACCGCTACCAAAAATAATTAGCTTAATGACACAAAATGGCAGGCAGGTATTAACTCCAGCAGGTTATTATACTAAAGGGGTGTTGAGCCAAGTTTTCACGAAACCTGAAAAAAATATCAATATACCGGAAGTAATTTTAAATAATAAACGCGCTATCTGCGACAAACTTCCGGATATGTTAATGAACGCGAAGTTATTAGAAATTGTTTCTCGAAAAGAAATGAGTCGTAAGCTTGCAGAAAAATATTTTAATCTTTATGAGCTTGACTATAACGCTTCTACAGCTTTACACAGTGCAGTGTATTACCACTATTTTTTACCAGTTCAGGCTGCGCATGTTATTAATTCGTCGATTATTGTCTGAAAACCTATCAGCATGACAACGTTTCATTATTCTATATTTGATTATTCGATGTTATATAATAAACCCAGTAGAATAACGTTTTCAGCTCGACCATAAAAATTAAAATATCGTTTTGCGCTAAAGTTTATACCATAATTTTTTTTAATAATAAATGCAACTCCTGCTTCTGGATAGGGCGCAGCGGTAAAATCTCTTTTACTATTATTGTACCTTAGCAAGAATCCTAAGCCTAAATAAATTGTTGCACTGCCTGTAATTTTACCACCACCTGCTCCAAAATCTAGGGCTAAAGCATCACCATCGCTGTTTGTTTCTAAAAAAGATAAATTAAAGTGGCCTATTTTTTCATTTGTAATTCCAAATGCGCCAATTGAAGTTATAGTAATATCGGTATCGGTTTGTATTGTTCTTTCTAAAGATAAGAACGTTTTATTAATACCTTCAGCAATGGCGATGGACGGAGTTAAGATAATTAATAGTAAAAACATTAAGTGTACTTTAATTTTATGTAACATATGTTATCCAGTGTTTGACTTTCAAAGGTTAATATCTTCTATCGAAGATACTTTAATACTTTTCAAAGGTTAATATCTTCTATCGAAGATACTACGCAAAAACTATCCATGTGGTGGCGATGTATTTTACGCCTTTTTCTAATGTTACACCTCGGTGTTCATGTGTCCAAAAAGGTGGGAATAATAACAATTTACCTTTTTCTGGTTTAATCGACACATCTTGAAATGAAAATTCAGTTTCTCCACCAGGGCCAGGGACATCATTTAAATACCATACTGCGACTAACTGTCGGCTCATAAAATCATGGCTACCACCATCGATATGCCAATGGTAATGTTCACCTGGTTCCGTTCGCTGGATGGCATAACCACTGTCTTTAAAAGGTCCTTTGAAAAATGGGTAAGTTTCTCTAAATTCACGTATAGCCATTCCTAGAGAATGAAACAAGGCTTTATCAATGTCAGCCCAGAGCGGTTTATTGCTAACAACTAAATCCGTCGATTTTTTGATGCTTTGATCTTTATTAGCAGTTTGACCGATTCGACCTTCATATTGATCTTCTTTGTTGTCTTCAAAACGCTTTATCATTTCAGTACAGAGATCGCTGGGTAATGCTTGGTCTTTGCTAAAAATAAAACTATTTTTTTTTACTTCTTTAATATTTGATAATGGTGTCGACATGGGCCATGCTTCTTGATATTGAAAGAGAGTAGGATAGAACTATTATACTAAAATATAAAGATTATATTGTGTTTAAAGTGTATTTTCTTGAATCATCTCTTCAATAGCTGTACTAGCATTGTCACCGAGTTGTAGATGTAGTCCAATAGCCAAATTAGCTACTTTTAACCAATGTTTCTTATTATTGGTTACATGTTTTAACATTGTTGACTTGTCATTAGTGGTCAGCCAGTACTGATAGGTTTCTAGTAATGATGGAAATAATTCTTTACGCATTAAAGTAAAGTTAGCAAAATAAAAGTGTAGACTGGCTGTTTGATTGTTATTAATGAGACTTGGTAACGTTGATATCGCGTCAGCTAAATGATCTCGAATTGCACGTAACATTATTTCTGCTTTACAGCGGGGCAGCGATAACATTAACTCATGCCACTGTGTTTTCAACATTTCACCGGCTTTGATTTCACCTATTTCATGTTGTGTAATGGTTTCAATTTCGACCGAAGTCATTTCATTTAACGCTTGTTCGATGTCATTATCAAAATCATAAAAATCGAGTGCACGAGCCATGGCGTTTTTAGGTTTGTTCCAACGCCAGGTTTCCAGTTTTTCCCATAACATGCGCCGCAATGATTCACGTCGAATGAAAATATCAGTGCCATTTGACATGGCGGGGTAGGCGGATAGTTCGCGTGCGTATTCTTTATTGCTGATGTAAATGTTATAGCCATTAACAACTTTGTGTTTTTCTAGTTCACCTAGGAAGAAATGAGGTTTTGCTTGTTGTCCTAGTCCGGCACTATAAATATAACCATTTGGCACTAAATGTTGGTTTATTTTTTCAGTGTCAAAAGGATCTATTTTATTATCGTTTATTTCAAGTGAGTTAAATTCTAGATTTTCGAGATCGGACCATAAGGCTTCTCGTTTTATTAACCATTGTCCAATTTCTGATTGTGGCAATTTTGAAGAATAGCCAAAGCCTTTTTCCCATCGAAAGTATTCACGCATTTTTAGTAAATAAATACACAAGGTAAAGTTACCGGCATATTTGGCATCTGCAATATCACAGTTTAATTGGATATTCGATAAAATTGAGCTGAAATTAAACGTCGTACTATTTTGAACTGTCATATTTAAACGCCATTTGATAATTAGACAATATTAGTATAGATGAATCAGCATGAAACCATACTAAAATAGATGTTCTATTTATGCTAGCATGGGTCTACTATTAGTGCCACAAAGACCATTTAACACTAATGGTTATATGATTGAATTAAATAGTAATATTTATTGAGGGTTACAGAAAGTGCGAGTTAAGAGTCGTTGGTTTAAAAAAGATAAAGAACATTCAATACCAGAAACAGCCGCTGCGTTGGCATTTATTATTTGGCGTATTGGGGCTGCAGGTATTTTGAATTTGGAAAATGAAGATTTTCAAACTGATTCAAATAAACAAAGACTTGATGTAATCACTGAATTTTTGTGTTTTGTCGCACACATCACCGATAGGCTTACTATTGAGTATTACACTGCGGAAGAACGTAATAAATTCATGACAGAATTAGCCATGAAGTTAGCCAAACATTATGAAGATAATATGGTTGATGCTATTGGGCCGGGTAAATATCAGATGGATTTTGTTAAATTGTTAA
>CAYQUC010000094.1:0-12835 GCA_964420605.1 uncultured Thioalkalispiraceae bacterium
AAAAAGTTATTTAGTAAGGGGTATTGGATTAATATTATGACGAGTAGTGCTGCATTACATCAAAATAAATTATTTCACGGAAAAAATATTTTTGAAATTAAACCAGGAAGCCATATTCGAGTTGAGCAATCCAAGTCATCTAAGAAAACAAAATTTGATATTGATTTAATAGCTTTAAGCCCGGATAGTCGTATTCAAGTCAATCTTGCATGGCATTGGATGGTCGCCATGGTTGTGGCATTAGTTGCCATTGTCATTGTGTTGGCGTTATCGCGTTTTATTACCGATGAAGCTATGGTGCAATATACGCAGTATTCTATTGCAACCTTGGTTGCGTTGTTTTTTATTTTTTTGGCGTTGTTTTTTATTTTTTCAAATCGTAAACGCATTTTTATGACTCGTCACTCGAAACTGCCTGTTATAGAAATTTTAATTTCAAACCCCAATAAAAATTCGTACTCGACATTTATCGACGGCCTTGAAAATGAAATTATAATCACGTGCGAAAATAGGCAATTAAACCCATCGCAACAACGCGCAGGAGAATTAAAAACCTTACGTCGATTGTCCGAGCAAGGTGTTATTAGTAAAAATGAGTATGAACAAAGTAAATCTATTTTGTTACATGCTTAACTAACCTGAGCTGCGTAGAAGAATTTTTTAGTTCTGATATTAACGTTATACAGGTTAAAGCAAGGATATGGGAGTTTAAACTACATACTTTGCTTATACGCACCAGGTTAACTAAGTTGGTTATGCTCTTTGTTTTTATTGCTATAACATGGATAGTAGCTATAGTGAATTTCTTAGGCTTAACCCAGATTCGATTGGCTATTGAAACATATCAATTTGATGTGCATCAAAAACCGGTCCATCAACACAAACACGTTTCATTGCTGTACCTTCGGTGTTATTCACTTTAACAACGCAACCCGCACAACCACCTACTGCACAAGCCATGTATTCTTCGAGCGAAACCTGACAGGGTAATTCAAACTCTTTAGCGAGTTTAGTGACTGCCGCCAACATTGCCGTGGGGCCACATGAAAAAATTTCAACTTCGGATCGTTGTTGCGTTGTTAAACTGTCTAACCATAACCGTGCAAGGTCGGTAACATAACCTTGATAACAACCGCTAAAGTTTTGCATACTGCACAATCGAGTGGCAATTTTCCAATCTTCTAATAATGGCATTGTAGCAGTAACGTTGTCAGGAATACTGGGGATTGCGAGTTTCGATGTCATTAAACTAAATGGAAAAGGTACTTCTGAGCCTAAAATGACAAAGGGAGCAAATTGTTTTTTAAACTGTGCGATAGTCTCAGCAATAAAGACCATCGGCGGTAAACCGACACCACCGCCGATTAATAATGGTCTTGGTTTATCGGAGTGCAATTCAAATGGAACACCAATGGGGCCCAGTATATCCAAGCTTTCACCTACTTGGCGTTTTGATAATAATTGGGTTCCGTGGCCAAGTACTTTATATAATAATGTAATTGTGCCTTTATCTGGATTCGCCCGCATAATCGAAATGGGTCGACGCATTGGCAGTGATTTATCACATTGTAAATGCACAAAACTGCCAGCCAAGGCGCGCTTTGATATAGCTGGCGCGTGTACCGTTATTATGAATTGCTCACCTTGAAAAGCGTGGTGCGATAGTATGTCGCATTGTTCGGTTAAAATACTATTTCGATTTAGTTTGGTCATTATTACTTGCCTATTTTTTATTTTGGTAAGTAATCACACCGTCTAATAGGGTGTAATTTACTTTACCTTTCATTTCCCAGCCATCAAATGGTGAGTTACGGCCCTGGCTTATCATTGAATCGGTTTTGAATATCCAGTTTTCATTGGCATCAAAAATACAAATATCGGCAGCGCTGTTAAGCGATAGACAGCCTGCAGCAATACCTAAAATATCGGATGGTCGTTTCGTTAAGCAATTAATTGCTTGGGGCAGAGTTAAAATACCATCATCGACTAACCGTAAACTTAATGGCAGTAATGTTTCTAATGCGGATATGCCGGGTTCAGATTCAGCAAAGGGTGCAAGTTTGGCATCAACATCGTGTGGTTGATGGTCTGAACATATGGCGCTTACGGTGTTATCTTTTAGTGCTTGTCGTAAACCGTCTTTATCACGCTGAGTTCTAAGTGGCGGAAAGAGATGGTAGTTGGGATCAAAGAATCCAATATCATGCTCGGTTAGGTGTAGTTGGTGAGCACTTACGTCGGCTGTAACGGGTAAGCCTCGGTCAATTGCATCCGCTACGAGGTGTACCGCAGAAGTGGATGATAGCTGGCAAAAATGCGCTCGAACGCCAGTTTGCTCAATAAGCAATAAATCACGAGATACCGCAATGGTTTCTGCGGTACTGGGTATCCCCACTAAGCCTAGTCGAATACTGATTTCACCTTCGTGAACACACCCGTGTTCGGTTAGGTAAGCATCTTGTGGATTTAAAAATAAGGTCAAATCATGCGTGGCTACGTATTCCATTGCATGACGTAATATTTTTGTATTGCTAATTAATGAATCCGCATTACTGATACCAACACAGCCGGCTGCTTTTAACGTTGCAATTTCACTTAATTGTTCATTGTTAAGTTCTCGGGTTAATGCGCCTAACATTACTATTTTTGCATGACTGGCTTTTTCTGCGCGTTGGTTAATTAATTCCACGACCGCAGGGGTATCAATGACCGGCTTGGTGTCGGGAGGGATACATAATGTGGTGATACCGCTGTGCGCGGCGGCACGGGTTTCCGATGCAATAGTGCCTTTATGGGTTTCTCCAGGTTCACGGCATCGCGCGCTTAAATCAACCAACCCTGGAATGACGTAATTGTGTTGCGCATCAATAGTTTTATCTGCAACGAAGTTAGCAGGTTTAATTCCTAGCCCAACAATTTTGCCGTGCTGAATATAAACGTCATTTTTAGCATTAATATTATTTGCTGGATCAATCACGTGTCCATTTTTTATGTGTATTTGAGTCATTGGCTTAGCTCTTTTTGGTATCACTGTCTGGGGTGTTGCCAACCTGACCGAGTATCATTGACATTATTGCCATTCGGATGGCGATACCGTGTGATACCTGTTCTAAAATGACCGTTTGCTCTCCATCGACAACGATAGAGTCAATTTCAACACCGCGGTTAATCGGGCCAGGGTGCATGACAATGGCATCGGGCTTGGCTAAGGCTAATTTTTCAGGGGTGAGTCCATAACACTGAAAGTATTCTTGCGGACTTGGTAAGTAAGCTCCTAACATGCGTTCCCGTTGTAGGCGCAACATCATGACGACATCGACATCTTTTAAACCTTGTTCCATATCGTGGTAAATATGAACGCCAAGTTTTGATACTTGTGGTGGAATTAAGGTGTGTGGTCCAACCACGCGTATTTCGGGTACGCCCAGAATATTTAAAGCGTGTATCTCGGAGCGAGCAACACGCGAGTGTAATATATCACCCACTACTGCGACTCGTAATTTGCTGAAATCACCTTTGTGACGGCGAATGGTAAACATGTCCAGCATTGCTTGGGTCGGGTGGGCATGACTGCCATCACCGCCATTAATAATTCCAATATGGGGTGATACGTGTTTTGCAATAAAATGTGCGGCACCACTACTGGAATGGCGTACCACAAACATATCACAATGCATGGCTTCTAAATTACTGAGCATGTCTAACAGACTTTCGCCTTTGCTAGTAGAGGAAGTATTGATATTAATATTTAAAGTATCGGCTGATAATCGTTTTGCAGCTAACTCAAATGTGGTTCGGGTTCTAGTGCTGGGTTCAAAAAATAAATTGGCAATAGTTTTACCGCGAAGTAACGGCACTTTTTTAACTTTACGATCAGCCACTGTCGCAAAATTCTCTGCAGTATCCATAATGTCGACTAATGTTTGGCGTTTTAATCCCTCTACTGACAAAAAATGCCGTAGTTTACCCTCTTTATTTAATTGAACATCAGCTTGTTTCATTTAACTTCTAAGACCTCGAGTGATAACGGCTCAGGTCCGTTTAATTTAATGTGTTGTTGTGGTTCTAGATCAATAAATTGACCAACAATATCCGCTTGGATGGGGAGTTCATTACCGGGACGATCAATTAATGTGACGAGTAATACCGAGGCAGGGCGACCATAATCAAATATTTCATTTAGTGCTGCTCGGATTGTCCGGCCAGTATGTAATACATCATCCACCAAAATTATATTTTGATCTTCAACCGTAAATGGCAGGCTTGAAGGTTTAACTTGCGGGTGCATACCGATGCGAGTGAAGTCATCACGATAAAAAGAAATATTTAAATTACCCAATGGTTGCTTTAATTTTAATATTTCATGTAATTTTGTTGCAACCCAAACACCACCAGAATGAATACCGATCATAACCGCGTCGGTTATGTTATCGTGTTGTAGTCGGTCGTTTAATTTAGAGGCTAATGAAATTACTAATTGCTCAGCATCAATATTTTCAGGCATTTTTTTTATCTATCTCCGTCACAGCAGTGTTAGGATCATCTAACCAGCTTTGAACAATAATTTGAGCTGCAATTGCATCTTCAGCTAAATCGTTTTTAGTGTTCTTTTTCCCGAGTTTCGGGTTAGTGTCTATTTGTTCTATTATAAGGGATTTTGCGGCAAGAGAGCTAAAACGTTCATCGATCCAAACAGTTTCGAGATAATATCGACCGCGTAATTGATTGCCAAACCGTCGTGCACGTTGGGTCATGTCCTGATTTGAGCCGTCTTCATCGAGCGGTAAACCTACAATCAGCAGTGCAGGTCGCCATTCTGATATTATTTGTGAAATTTTATCCCAATTGGGTTTGTGGTTTATGGCGGTAAGTGTGGTTAACGCGTTGGCTTGTCCAGTCACTTCCTGTCCTACTGCCACGCCAATTTTATAGGTACCAAAATCAAAGCCTAATACTGTTCTTGAACCCGGATTTGGTTTGGAGGCATCATTGACACTGGTCACGCGTGACCAACATCGTTGGATAAATTGGACATGTCAAAACCGAGTAAATGAGCTGATGAAGCCCAACGTTCCGATACGGGACTATCGAATAAAATTGTATTATTGGAAGGGCCACTTAACCAGGCATTTTCGGTAATTTCGTACTCAAGTTGACCTTCGGACCAGCCGGCATAACCAAGTGCAATGATGTATTTTGTCGGTGCATGTGCATCGCCGCTTATAATGGCCTCTAGAATATCTTGAGATGTAGTCAGGCTGACATCGTCCGATATTTTTATTGATGACTGCCACTCACCGTGTGGAGTATGTAAGATATATCCGCGATCATGATTAACCGGTCCACCATCATAAATTGGTATTGCGTTACATTCTGAGATTATGGCATTCGGTTCCACGC
Organism: uncultured Thioalkalispiraceae bacterium; assembly: GCA_964420605.1. Lineage (GTDB taxonomy): Bacteria > Pseudomonadota > Gammaproteobacteria > UBA6429 > Thiohalophilaceae > CAYQUC01. The sequence continues at coordinate 5,401 of CAYQUC010000094.1, forward strand.
CAATTTGCAGTGCTATTTCGGATAGATAGATGTCTAAGGGGCGATTGATAATAATGCCCATAGCGCCATCGGCATTATGATCACACAAGTAGGTGACTGAACGGAAAAAGCTCGGATCGGCCATGGTTGGCATGGCTATCAGAAAATTATTTTTTAAATTTTGGGTGTAACCCATACTAATATTATCGTGGAGTTTTACAGATTGTGCAAGTAACTAGCGAACCAATAGTGATGACCATCGCTATTTTAGTGATTAATTGTCTTAGTTTTACTATGGCCAATCACCGCGATAAGAATCAATAATGATGACTGAACTAGCGCTACGATTTTCATTTTACAGCGGGTTCTAAATGTTTATTTAAAAAGAGTTTTCCCTGTTTTAAAGCGCCACACCCTGGTAATGCTGTATATTTCCGTATTTTTAAGAATTACCGGTGGTAATTCACCGAATGGTGCAGCCAAGTATACAATTTTACTGGCGGCATTATCGAGTATTTTATGGCCGGATGTTTTTAACACATTGATGTGATATACCGAACCATCTTTATTAATCTGTACTTCTAATGTGACGTTTCCGGTAATATTACTTTTAACCGCAGCATACGGATAATTCATATTACCCACTTTAATTATTTTGTCTTGCCAAGCACTGTCATAAAAAGCCGTTTCGATTTTTTTAGTATGCGCCCCCTTACGTAAATCATTAAGTTTGTCATTATGTTGTTTTACTTGGTTACTTATTCGGTTTGTAATTTCTGAAATTTGGCTGCTATTTAACAGTTTAATGCTGGCTTTTTCTTTTTTAGATTCAATTGGTAATGGATCAAGCATTTTTTGGTTTTTAATTTTTCCACGCTCATTATTGATGGCTAACATATCGAGTTTCCGATCCTGTTGTTTTTGCTTTGGGGCTGAGAATTCCTGACGGGTATTCGGTGCCACATTATTATCTTTGCTTTGGTTTGGGTTACTAAACGGCGAACTGGGTTGTACCTTTTCTTCGGTATTTCCGCCGCCGAGTTGATTTTCTTGAGCAAGATAACTCGCATCATCAGGTTCTTCCTCGGTTTTACTACTAACCAAGGTGACATCAAGTGTTAATGCTTTGTAGAGTGCTTCTTCATCAACGGCATCAAAACTAATGCCTAAAATTAAAACAGCATGAAATGCAAGTGCAAAAAACACCATTAAGCCAAATCGATCGTTATGGTTGATACGACTATAGCGTGGTATTCCGTCAATTATATTGATATTGGCTTTTACAGTACTCATTGCATATTTCGGATTAAATTTTTAGCTATTATACCATTTCCAATGCCAACAATTAACGCTATGGTCATCAAAAGGGGTAACAAAAGAAACAGATCGTCGTGTGGAATGAATAACCGATAGGCAACATAAAATTGCCCTAAAATATGTGCAACAGCAGCTAACACACTGATTCCTATCGGACTTAGCTTAATTGGTAATTTAATGGCGGTGAATGCCAAAATAGAGCATATAGCGCCACTGAAGCTGAGCATGAATGTGGGTGATAAAAATGTGCCAATTAGAATGCTGCCAATGAGTACCCGTAATAAACTTACCCAGATAGCCATACGCCAGCCATACCGAAATAATACGATAATGGTCACAATGTTTGCAAAGCCGAGTTTCATGCCAGGAATTAAACTCGGTAAACTGCTTTCAAGTATGTGGATGGTGATAGCCAATGCTGTAAACCAAGCTATACGATAATCATCACGTGTTGTTTGCAGTTCAATCATAAACACAGTTTAAAATGTTATGGTTGGTTGCGATACTTTTTGTTCATTTAAATAAAATCGTGACCATACGACTACAGCATTAGCGCATACCACCAAATGGACCCGGTCGCCGAACTGGCGCTGTTGCAGGTGGTGTCATTGGAGTATCAGTATTATTTCCAGAATTCATGCCGCCGCTTGAGTTTGGCGAGGGTGTGTTTTGTACTGGGTCTGGTGCAGTCATTGGTGGTGTACTGCCGTTTGTTGTTTCGGAGCCCGTGGTTTGGTTAGTGGTTCCTGACTGCGGATTAGTAGTCGTTGGATAAGCATCATCACTAATTGAATGATTAAACCGTTGTCGCCCAAGCGACTGTGTTGTGGAATTTTTTTGCTTATTAAGTCTATTTCGATTATTCATTGGCAGCGGCAATTGACTACCACGAGTCAAACTACTATTACCAATAAATTGTTCAACTTGCCATAAACCAATTCGATTTCGCTGAACCTCAACGCGAGTCCAACGGCCGTAGTTTCTGGCCAAGTGTGAACGAATTCTGGCTGAACGTGTAGAGAATTGTACATTGCCAATTTTGTAATTATTTCGGTTGCCCCTATTGATAAATCCTTGCAGTACCATGTGCTGTATTTTATTTCCAAAAGCTTGGTCAGTATAAATTTTCTCAGCATACAGTTTGCCACTTCGATAACTTGCTCGAACTCGCAGCACATCACCTTTACGGTAGCGACTTGCTTTATTTGTCAGGACATAGGTTCGGCCCAGTCTTAATCTATTAGCTGTACTGCTAACAACGGTGTCAATTAACCAAATAGATTTTGAATTGGATAAACTTAAACGAGTCGCATGAATAGTGCCAAACGGATCACGCAGACCACTAACCGCAATCATTTGCCCTAATTTTGGTAATCGCATTGTTGGACTATTGAGCCTGATGCTTTGACCGACAATTGTAAATTGATGGCGTTTGATATTGATTGAGTCGACTGGCCCGACTATTTCATGGCGAATGTTAATTTTTTCAGCATAGGTTTCATCGCCCACACGTTGCGCTAGGATTTCAACAATGTCACCAATTTTTGGTTGAACATTAACGTTCACAACATTATCAGATTGAATTTGACTATTATTATTAATTTCAATTTCGATACCGTTAACAAAAATACTACCAAAGCCGGTAACTTCGCCAACAATACCCGTGCCACCAAGGCCCGAATTGGCGAGTTGTTTACCCGTACCACCGAGTCCACCAGCCACTTGTTTGCCGGTGCCACCTAGGCCAGAATTTGCACTGGATTTACCCGTACCGCCGAGTCCACCAGCCACTTGTTTGCCGGTGCCACCTAGGCCAGAATTTGCACTGGATTTACCCGTACCGCCGAGTCCACCAGCTACTTGTTTGCCGGTGCCACCTAAGCCAGAATTTGGAACTGGCTTACCTGTTCCGCCGATGCCAGATTCATCATCGCCGTTGAATGCGACATTACCCGTACCGCCAACACCGTTGTCCGCATATTCGGGATCAGTGCCACACGATAGTGAGAATAGAATGAATATTAGAATTAAAAAACTAGGAGTCTTCATCAGAATTACTTCCTTGTTGTTTTTGAAACCAATAAAGTCCAAGACGCATTCGGTGATCGGCATCGTTGTTATTTTTGTCGGCTTTTTGCAACGCTATGGCTTGTTGATTTAATTCTTGTAATAGTTGCATGCCCTGATGTTCTGCAATTTCTCTTAATTTATCTACCGACCCAGTCGATAAATTGGAAAAAAACACACTGCGTTCCATAAACGGCGCATCATCTTCTAAAATATTATGCGCGCAGGCTGCAAGGTGATCGTGCACGTGCCGTCCTAAGAAAAATGCTTTTTCTTTTAAGCCTTTTTGGGGTACAAAAGCCGATTGGTTTAAGGATATGTTATCGGATTCATCAATACTAACAATACCGAGTCTTAGCCATTCATCTAGAATCGCTCTAGGGCGGACATCTTTACTAACACTAATAACCAAATCATCAAAGCCTGGTAATGATTCGGAACTTGTTCGTGTTAGTGGTCGGGGTTTACCATTATTGTTTTGGTATTCTTTTGAGCCTAACCAACGAGCCACTAATTCCGAGCCCAGCGATGTTTGGCTATTACTGGGTTCTTCGTCAGAGGATGATTCGATTCGTAAACGAGAAATATCTTTACGGTGCACCCCGGTTAAAATGAAGGTGCGACTGATTGATGGTTTTTTACCTTTAATTGGTTCAGACTGATCAGCTACTTCAACATACAATTCTTTAAACATATCGCGCAACTGCGGATAGGTTATGCCTTTTTCAATCAGCAATTTTACTAATGGACGGCATAGACGGCGAACCGCCGAAAGAAGTACAGTACTGGTTTTAAGGTGTTCGCTATCATTCATAATCTTATTGTAGTTCTTCGTTATTTATTAGCTGCGTCTGGAATTTTAACACTTAATAGTGGCTTTACCATCAAAATGTGGGAAAATATCTCAATTATTTCAATATTTACTTCAATAACGGTATTGTGTTGCAAAAGGGGTGCTTTAGGATGATTATTTTACGAAAAATGGTGGAGTCTGAGAAACCGGCTTTTCGGCAGGCTAATATTGATGCCTTGGTTGCTGGTTTATTACACTATAAACGCGCCGAACAAGATTTTGTTGTTCCAAACTGTGAGGCTCAAATTGATGCCGAAATTGCACATGCTGAACAAACAGATTATGAGACATTTCTCAGCATCGTCAACGCTGATAACAATGAGGTTGTTGGCTCGTTGTGGTACCGCCTGCACCAAGAAGAAATCTATACTGATTTGGTGTTTGTCTGTTGGCTTGGCATTTATCCTAATTTTCGACGCAGTGGTTTTGCAAGGGCGGCTTTAACAAAATTGGGTGATGATTTAAAGCCACATGGAATTCACCGAATGGCCCTGCAAGCATTTAACCACAGTATTGAATCCATGAATTTATATGAATCCAGCGGCTTTGAACCGAAACGAACCATCTTACATAAATATTTAGAGTAGGGAGTGGGAAGCCTATGTGCTTCTCATATTGGCTGTTTATTTTCGAGTTAAGGTTTCAACTATTGGACACTTGGTATTATCTCGGCCGGAATGACAGGCTTTAATTAGGCTATCGAGGGTGCTGTACAGTTTTTTTAGATCATTAATTTGTTTTTTAATATGGGCTTGTTTTTCCTCCGCTCGTTGTCTGATATCGACGCAGTTGCCATCACCTAACTGCAGTAATTCTGCTATTTCCCGCAAGCTAAAGCCAAGCTGTTGGGCTCGTTTAATAAAGCGAATTCGATCAATTGTTTCAGGAGGGTAAATTCGATACCCGTTGGTCGGTTTTACAGGCTCATCAATGATTCCGAAGCGTTGGTAATAGCGTATTGTTTCAATATTAACCTCGGCTGTGTCAGCAAGAAGACCAATTGTTAGTGATTTTGCCATTATACTATCCTGTCAAATACTCTGTTGTAAGGTACAGACCTAAATGGTATTAAAAAGTTCATTTTTATAAATTTATTCATTTATTTAATTCCACATAATAATTAACTAAAAATCCTAAAGTGCTCGATATTTACGCCGATAAAAAGATAAACCTTTAAATAAAATGTCATAGCGCAGTGTTAGACAAGCGAATTTATTTGGTTATTGGAGTTTTAATTCATGTTGTTAATGACGGCACCATTTAAAAAAAATAACCTAAGGATCTCTTTTAGTTCAACCATGCATTTTGTTTTGTTGAGTGTTTGTGCTTTGTTTTCTACAACAGTGGTGGCGGAGCATTTTGAACGTGCTGTTGCGTTTAGCTATACCAGCAAAATAGTGGCAATGCCCACCGTTTGGAAAAATAAATCAATAAGCCATGACAGTAAAATTAAAAATGCGGATCTGGTTATTTCATTCGGACAGCAAACCCATCCAGCGTTTAGTAAATTTGTTTTACAATATGCGGAAAAAAACAAGCTCAAGATAGTTATTCTGAAAGGCTCGTGTGGCGTTTCAGCAAGGCGGTTACGACAAAAATCGGTTGATATAGGGGCTTATTGTTGTCCGGTAGCGGCTCATGACCGTTTACCTGGATTACAAATTCACACCATCGGTATTGCAGCAATTAGTTTAGTGACTCACATGGATAACACAGTAACAAATTTAACTTTTGTTGAAGCAAGTAGAATATTTCAAGGGAGCTACAGTCGATGGTCCGATTTACCGGCGAAACATGGCAGTTTAACATCAAGGAAAATACAGCCTGTGGTTCGATTGCATTGTAAAAAACGGCCGGGTCATTGGCGGTCATTATTAAAAAACGAAGACCAACTTAGTCCACGATTGTATGAGGTGGGCGTAATTCCCGATATGATCAAACAAGTTGCTATAAATCCACTGGCAATCGGTTTAGAAACGATTTATATGCTTGATGTCCATAATAGCAAAGCTAAATTAAAAACATTGAGTATTGATAATATTCATCCAACTGATTTGAATAAAGTAGCCAAAGGGCAGTATCCATTGTATCGATCGTACAGTCTAACCACTTGGAAGAATAGCGTTAAAAATAGTATTGCACTAAGTCTTATTCGTGAAATAGAAAAATACATTGAAAAAAACAGTGTGAAACTTGGAATTATTCCGAGCAAAAATTTAAAACAAAATGGTTGGAAGTTTAACGCTGATGAATTAATAGCAAAGCCTGAAGTTAGTGCGTTGGAGCAGAGTTAATATTTTGATACTTCTACTACCGACTATTTTATGCCAGTAAAAAAATCATTAACATCAACCATGCTTATAGTGACACTGTTTGTTGGTGCTGTAGTATGGTTTATTTCAGATGTATATCAGTCAAAAGAACTAGAACAAATATTTCATACTAATTTACAAAACAAACTTGCAAAAGATGCGCGTGAACAACGTATTCGATTTGATCGTTATGTAAAGTCTTTTTATCCTTCGGTCAAAATGTATTCACGATCCAAACAATTGACCGAGTATGTGATGAGTCCACAATGGAAGAATAAAACAGATATCGTGTATCACGATACAATTCCGGTTTGGTTACCCGCGTTATCGATAATGCGTCGTTTCATACTGCCTCGTTATGTCATGTTAATTGACGAATCATCTCAAATTATAGAGTTGTATCATTATCAAAATGAGTTACCACCAGCAGAATTATTGCAGTTATCACCTAATTTATTAGAATTGGCAAATAAACAAAGTTATCTCGCAATACTGTCGAATCAAGCATATATTTTATCTTTAGAATACGTTGTAAAAAGTAACACTAATTCAGTTAGGTTATTAATAGTGTCACCTGTGGATGAAGAGTTTCTACAAATATCTCAAGGTGCTGAAGAAGTGGATAGCATTATCGCACTGGTTAAGGGGGAAGACTTAGAGATTATGACCAGTAATCGAACCGATATTATTCCAAGCGGCACGAAGCTCTTTGATTTAGAAACGAAGTATTTAATTACAAGTGAGGGTTACTTTGGTTCAGGTTCTTCAGATATTGTGGTTCGATTATTATCATTAATATCAACTGATGAAGTTGAGCGTTTAAAAAATATTATTATTGAAGATTATCGCAAAATACAATTTATAACAGCTTTAGCCTATATTCTTGCATTTGGATTGGTTATGTTTT
>CAYQUC010000095.1:0-12688 GCA_964420605.1 uncultured Thioalkalispiraceae bacterium
GTCAAAATAAATAGCGCAGGTGCTAATCTATTTTCAGCTAATACAGAAGCATTAAACCCTGAATTAGTTACTTTAAATAATAATGCCATCGGTGAACTTGCCGCCGTAATTGAAAGCCCTCCGGTGTTATCAGCTTTAATGAATCAATCGCTTGAAGAGGGTCAAGTCGTTACGATAAATCTGATAGCCAGTGATGCGGACGGAATAAGTCCTACACTCAGTTATTCATCTAATAAGCAGTTAGCAAATGTTATTTTTACAGACAACAAAAATGGTACAGCCACATTCAAATGGACAACGGCAACTTCAGATATAGGCGATACGATTATTAATTTTAAAGCCACGGATGGCAATTTAGCTTATCCTAATTTTACTGACACTCAATCGGTCACTATTACCGTAACGAAAAAGCCTGTCGTAATAATTGAGAGCCCTCCGGTATTGTCAGCCTTAATGAATCAATCGCTTGAGGAAGGCCAGATCGTTATGATAAATCTGACAGCGAGTGATGCAGACGGAGTAAATCCAGCACTAAGTTATTCGTCTAATAAGCAGCTATCAAATGTTATTTTTACCGACAACAAAAACGGTACCGCAACGTTCAAATGGACAACGGCAACGGCAGATATTGGCGATACGGTTATTACCTTTAAAGCCACCGATGGGAATTTAGCTTATCCTAATTTTACTGATACTCAAGCTGTCACCATTACCGTAACGAAAAAACCCGTTGCCCCCATAGATCCACCAAATCCAGGAACTGGAACACCACCGGCAACAGGCAATGACGACGTTCCAGTTGGAGGCTGTACACTGAACCAAAAGGCAAAATTCGATCCATTATTCCCAGTACTATTACTAATGTTATCAATATTCTATTTTGTAAAAAAAATAAAGATAAAAGTAAAATAATGGATAATTAATCAGGCAGGCTACAGGCCTGCCTGATTAACCAATTCGCTATCAAATAAGAGTACATACTTTTTTAGTTATTTTTTAATTATATAGCTTACAGATTTTTCCGAAGCAATTTCCACGATCATAAAACCAACAATTCCAACTCCCTTAAAATTAGTGCACTAAGTCTTACCTTTTGATATTAGTGATCATTAGTAACTAACAACGATGAAATTATTTTTTTAATGAATCTAGTCCAACATTGATCAATTTTATATGAACTTTATACTTGTTACGGGTCATAATAAGGACTACACAAAAACCTGATACGTTACCAATGCCCGATAAATTAACAAAACCGCCAGAATCAAAAAACAAAGAGTTAAGTGACTCTGATGCGAATAAACTGGTACGTGAACATATTACCTGGATGCTGGCATTAGCTGAACGAATACTAACAGATCGAGCGCTCGCTGAAGATGCTGTTCAAGATGCATTTATTAGTGCTTTTAACGCTTGGGAAACATTCGAAGGACTATCAACAGTAAAAACTTGGTTACACCGCATTACAGTTAATTCATGTCTAATGAAAATGCGACAATTAAAACAACGCGCAGAACAACCGATTGATGACAATCTTCCACAGTTTGATCAAAATAGCTGTCGAATTGAAACGCCGTGGAACCACCTTGCATCGGTAGAAGATATTCTAGAGAATGAACATCTCAGCACCCTTGTTAGAAAAAATATTAACAGCTTACCAGAACAATACCGTAACGTTTTACTGCTACGAGACATCGAAGGATATAACACTGAAGAAGTTGCAACGATATTGAGCATTTCTCTTAGTAATGTAAAAGTTCGCTTGCATCGTGCTCGAACTGTACTTAAAAAGCGACTTGAACCAATATTGCGTGGAGAAATTAAACCATGAATTTAATGAACAAATTTTACAAAAAGATTAAAGGTTTCATGCTAAAAAATATGCATGGCATGATTACCTGTAAAGAATTTGATGATTTTGTACAAAGTTATCTTGATGAAGAACTCCCTGATTACAAACGCACACTGTTTGATCGGCATTTAAGAATGTGTCGAGAGTGCCGTGAATACCTAACGGCCTATAAACGTACTATCGAAGTGGGAAATGCAGTATTACATACTGACAATAAACCCGTATCAAAAGATACCCCTGAAGGCTTAATCAAAGCCATCCTAGACGCACGCAAACAAACAAAATAACACGATATCACGCTTTTCTACTCTCTAATCGCCAATCAAGTGTAACCAATCATCAATTGAATGCATCAAAGCTCAATAGACCATTGAATACAAAACTAAATAAGGACAGGAGTAGAAAAAATGAATATAAATAAGAAATTACTAGTCGGTGGCGTGATATTAGCGACATTTACTCTAACAGGATGTCAGTCCATGATGAATTCTATGGGTATGATCCCAATGGGATCCAGTGCTGATCGAGAGGATGCTGCACAATTGTGGGCTGTTTTGAAACACGAGAAATTAGTCGGTAATAATATGAAAACGTCTAGAGTTTATCCTGGTACTCAGCCACACGGTAAATTTTTACAAACCCTGCACGAAACAATAACTGTTAATGGACGTAATGGTTTAATCATAGTCAAGCGTAACTATGGCGGACCAAATATATCAGCCGATGCAGTTAAGGCCGATCCAAAAAAATATTTGAAAGCGATAACAGTAATGTTTAAGCGTGAAACCGGTTACGATGTTGAAGATAAAGATTGGTTCTATGCTAAATATAAACCCAATGGTACTTTGTTTACCAAATCAAAAATGATGATGGATATTTCATTGGCTGGCCGTGTTGCTAAAGGTAAGGACGAGGGCTGTATCAGTTGTCATCAAGCCGCACCAGGTGGCGACTTTGTATTTGCTAGTAAAATATCAATACCATAAACACGTTTTGTATTGCCCGGTTGCACAAGCAACTGGGTTTTATTCCCCACTATACTGAAAACCAGGCAGCTTAATCTCAGGATAAAAAATATAATCGCCCCCACCTGCAGAGGAGTGACAATAAATGCACCCTTTGCTGTGTTTTGGGCTTGCTCCCTTCATTAACCGGCCAGCGAGCTGTAATGTACGGCCCATCATTTCCTTGCTAAACAAAGTACCATTGGGTTTATATTTTGCCCAAAAGAAATTCAAATTATCCTGATCGTAACCTGACTCTCGTTGATACATAATCGTAATTGAAGTTAAGTATTTACTGCGATTTTTACTAACACTATCAACAGTAACGCCATCACCATTATAATTACGTTTAAGCACCAAAAAACCACTGTGTTGCCCTACTATTAAGGGATTACTGTAGATTTCAAGAATCATCCCATGAGGTTTGGCTCCACCAAAAAAAGGTTGCAGCGGCTTTGCTTGCTTGCCAACTAACTGATTCTTTTCCATCGCCTTCCAAAGTTGGCTAGCATATAAAATGTCATTCTGACTGCTAAACATCGGAGTGGTTTTTATATCACTACGACAAGCCGTCAGATTCACTACCGTAAATAGAATAAATCCTGCTTGATAAAAAATAGAAGGTAATTTCATAGTAAATCCCGTGGCTAAAGCTTTGATGAATCTTAAAAATTATACATTACAATACCGCATTAATGAATTAGCTGCACCTGTGTATCTACAATTTTAGGTCACTATGAAATAGAATTAATAGCATAACCGTTTTCAGTTTTAGCAGAAGCATGATTGCTACCACTAATCTATCTAATACAAATAAACAGCACCTGAATTTCCTGCTGAACCATTCGGTATACTACCCACGTCGATAGTGTTGCTGTCTTCACCAAAAGCACCTATTGCTAATGATTTTCCAGTGTCGTCAAACGCTACGTCACTCCCAAAAAATTCACCTTGAGAATTACTGGGTTTTACGGCCTGTGATTTTATGTAAGCTTGTTCTATCCAATTTACTCCTAAACGTTCATAGACGTAGACTGCTCCAGTGGCATTAGCCAAATTATCGGGAGTACTATTAATCCCCTTGGTGCTGCCACTTTCCCATGCAGCTCCAATCGCTATTCGATTTCCATCACGACTAACAGTAACATTTTCTGCAAAATAATCTTTGTCATCAGAATTACTCGCTTTAATATAAGCCTGCTCAACCCAACCAGTTTTTGATTGATAGAAAACATAGGCGGCACCCGTACTTGATCCTTTTAAATCAGGTGTACTATCAATTCCAGAGGTACTGCTATTTTCCCGACTCGCACCAACTACCAATGTTTGACCATCGCCGCTAAGACCGACCGCCCCTCCAAACCGAGCAGAAAAACCAGCGTTACTGGCTTTAATATAGGTTTGCTCAAACCAGCGAATATTATTCGTTCTTTTATAAATATAAGCTGCTCCTGAATTTGAGATAGTATAATCAGTTGGCACTTGATCAATTCCTTTAGCATTACTGCTCTCGCTTACTGCACCCACCGCTAAGGTATTGCCATCATCGCTAAGCGATAGTGAACTACCAAATAAATCGTAAGGATTAGCATTGCTTGCTTTAATATATGCTTGTTGCGCCCATTGACCGGCTAGTGAACGCTGAAACACATACGCAGCACCGGTATTATTGTTCGCGGTATTCTGAACAGGCGTTGTATTGATACCTCGTGTGCTACCATTTTCCAAGCGTGCGCCAACGGCTAACGTATCACCACTTGCATTGAGTGCGATTGAATATCCAAAAGCAAATGAACCCGAATTTTTAGCTTTTATGTAGGCTTGCTCTTGCCACTTGTTAGTTACTGCATCGCGTTTAAAAACATACGCTGCGCCAGCAAAAACGGTATTATCATTTTGTATTGAATTAATCCCAATAGAGCTGCTACCTTCATCTTTTGCACCAACAGCCAACGTGCTGCCATCAAAATTTAACGCAACAGATGAACCAAATTTATCTTTTTCACCCGTGTTACTGGCTTTCACATAAGCTTGTTTAGTCCATTCCCCCACAGTCGATCGAGTAAAAATGTATACTGCTCCTGCTTGAAAAAATTGGATGTTAGGATAATTAGGTATGCTATCAACACCTTTTGAGTCGCTACTTTCAGTCGGAGCCGCAACGGCTAATGTATTACCATCACCGCTAATTGCAACGGATTGACCAAAATTATCACCAGCGCGAGTATTACTTGCTTTAAAATAGCCAATAGCATTACCAAGTTTATTCATGGTTATCACTGTATTAGACACTGTGCAAACAATGTCATTACAGGCTTCAAGAAAGTAACTGCTGTTTAACCAGTCGTATTTATGCACAGTTACATTAATGGTATATGATGTATCGGTAAGCTTACCATTAAGCAATGTAGCGCCAAGACTATCCATTTTCCACATTTTATAAAATGTCGCACTTGGATCTGGCTTCCAATTCAGCTTCAACTGCTTAACACCAAAAGTAAGAGCCAATATATCATTATCAATAATTGTGACAGTATGACTTGGTATTGTCGCGAGAGTCGCACCATTAGTTGGGTTGCTTAAACTAACAGTAAAACTTTTTGATACTTCCGTTAAGGAGTCGTTATTAATAATACCTACTTTGATCGTTTTCGGTGTTGAGTCACCATTCGCAAAATTAATAACGCCTGGAGCAAGATTATAGTCTGTTCCGTTAATTGCTAAACCACCACCGGCTTGATAATTAATTGAGACAACACCGTCAGTACCATTAGTCCGTGTTACGGTTAATGTAATTGCAGTTAACAAACTACCGGTCGGATCACCAACAGTTTCACTCACCTGTGAACTACTTAATTTAAAGGCAATTTCACCCGGCTTTCTAATATTAACCGTCGTTGTTTGTAAAACACTAGGATCAACTCCATTACTGACAGATAATGTATAGGTTGTCTTCACCATTGGGGTTACTGAAACTGTATAAGTATCGGTTGTTCCAGCTACTAATACGGGTTGATAACGTGTACCGTTTGGTTCGGTAATAATACCGGTGCCCTTAACATATTGTGCGGTCAGCATAACAACGCTACCTACACCAGCAAAAATACTGCCGGGATCAGCGCTAAAACGAGTAATAACAGGTCTATTATCAGGAGGAAGTTCAGATGAGCCACCGCCGCAGGAAATTAACAGAAAACTTGCCGCAACAAAAAACGTACTGTTTTTAGCTAGCTGAGCTAAGCGGGATAATCTATTTTGAGAATCGAATTTGGATTGATTTCCCTTCACGGTGATACTCCTTACTAAGCATTAAAGATAAAATGTCTATATTTGTACATTTTGTAGTGTAGTTCTTAACATACAATCAATCAATCGTAGTTAGTAACTTAAAGCCAATTTTGTATATAATTTAACCTATAACCAGAGAAAGCTAAAATGGGTTTTAGCTAGTGACACGCATTTTATTTTAAAACAAAGCTTAATCCCGACATTGGTTTTGTTGCACATCAGCATACATGTCTATTTAGTGTTTAGCCATTTCACAAACTTCAACACCTTGTTGAAACAGCTGCTGAAATTAGACAAATTCTAGCTTTGTAATAAATAATAATCACAAACTTCAAATTACGTTTAACAAAATCACCAATATTATTCTATACTTCAACTGTTAAAAATTTTATAACAGCAACTTTACTAACAACCATAAATTAAAGCCATGAAAAAATTATCTCTTTTTTTATTATTTTTTACGTTTTCCAATATCACTATTGCTGACGACAAGTTATTTATTGTCAAAAAAAATAGCGTTGTCGATGTTAAATCTGGCCTTGAGTGGTATAAGCTAAATAAAACGACTAACTTTAGTTTTGATGAAATCCGCAAAGATTACAACTCACCGGGAAATAGGTTTGATAAAGACGAAGGCTGGCGTCATGCAACTAAAGCGGAGTTTAGATCCTTAGTCAATCGCTGGTTTAAGTTTGATCCACGCTACAGAGGCTTAGGTTTACTAAAAGTGCCCAGAGGCAAAGCCAAGCTCGTTGAAAAGTTTATTGACAGTTTTGGTGATACTGGAGCCGTACGTGAAGGTACAATCTATAAATATTATAAACTCACCGGCAAAGCAAGCTCGATTGGAATGTTGGCTTTTTCACGCAACTATTTAGGAATAAATTTAATAACATTTGCTAATGTTTCTGATATGCAATGGCAAAATAAACAAGGGATTGATACAGACGCAGAAGACTTTATTAATATGAAATTTGCCCAAACTAAGGGTGTCAAAACCTATAAATTCAAATCTGAACTATACGGCCATTGGCTCGTCAAACGAATTTCAGAATCCACCCTTACTGCTCCTCAAATTAAATCCACAACGATTCCATTTCCAACAATGGTATTAATCCCTAGTGGTCAATATAAAATGGGCTGTTCAGACGGTGACAAAAGTTGTTTAAACTTTGAAAAACCAGCACATTATGTTCGGCTTAAAGAATTTTTTATGTCGACCACTGAAGTTACTTTTAAGCAGTATGATTTTTACTGTGATAAAACCCCATCATGCAAAAAACCAGATGATAACGGTTGGGGCCGAGACAATCGTCCAGTAATCAACGTTAGCTATCTCGATGCTAAAAAATACATCAAATGGTTGAATAGCAAAACCAATAAAAAGTTTCGGCTACCAACAGAATCAGAATGGGAGTATGCCGCTCGAGCCGGCAGCAACACTCTGTATTACTGGGGTAATGATGCCAATAAACAATATGCTAACGGCGCTCAGAAAAAAGCATTTGAAAAGCTGGGTATACCATGGGATAAATCCTGGCAGGAATGGCCAAAAGATGGTTATATCCATTCAACTGCTCCGGTTGCCACGTATTCCCCTAACAAATGGGGTCTTTACGATATGGTTGGTAATGTTCATGAATGGTGCGAAGACAAATGGTATAAAAGTCATCATGGCGCGCCGAATAATGGCCACGCTCGAAAACGCGGAAAGTTACCCGTTTTAAGAGGGGGCTCTTGGGATAGCCCGGCATTTTTTCTGCGCCTTAGTATGCGTGGCAACAGTCCAGCGAACACTAGATCAAAATCAGCAGGGTTTCGTTTAGCTTTAGACTAGCCTCAATACAACTAAAAAGCAGGTTAGCTTGATTATAACCTGCTTAATTTAATACCTAATAAAATAATTATTTAATACTATTATATTTCACTACAATTATACCGCTATCAAATTCAACTCTGCAGACTAACAGAAATAGAATAAACATTAGGATATTGTTTTTTAATTTCTCTGTTTAACGTAACATTTTTGTAACCAGTTACAACTTTCTTTGGGTAATGATAGAATTTCTCAACTACTATCATGCCCATAGACTGACTGATATCAAAAAAAATGCAGCTCGATTAAATCAATATTCACCCAGCCCCCCAATTCTCTAGTATGTTAGTTTATAATAAATACATAATAGTAATTCTAAAGTTGTATCATTTAGTACATCAGCTACTGTTAGTAGACAGAAATCTATAATTTAGGGCATGTTGTGTTAAAAAAAATAAGAAAAGTAAATGCTGTGTCCATGCTAGTTTTTTTATACTGCGCGGTATCAACACCAGTTTTAGCTGATACAGCGAAAATTGATCTGCCTAGTTTAGGTAGCAAGGAGCAAAATAAAACGACTCAAATTAACAAACCCGACTATTGGGGAATTGCATTAACTGCTCGGCAAGCCGAAATTCCCTATGCCACCACAGAAAAAACTGTAACTGATGTTGTACCGTTATTGTTTTATAGAAAAGGACGTTTTTTCTGGGATGGCATTGAAGCCGGTTATACATTCACTTCCTTTCAGCAATGGAATTTAAGCATCATTGGTCGACAACGCTATTTTGATATCCCTTCTGAATTTCAAAATAAAACGCGCGGTACTGGCTTGGATGCTGGTATGCGGTTACGTTATGTCGTTAACCCAAAATTCAATACTGATATAGAAGTGTTGGACGATTTAAGTGGTCGAAGCTATGCTAATTTTAAGGCAAATTATATTTTAGATCGTGGTAATTGGATGTTCTGGCCCTATGCACAGCTAAGTTATAAAACTAAACCCTTTAACGATTTTTACTATGGCTTA
This sequence comes from uncultured Thioalkalispiraceae bacterium, assembly GCA_964420605.1. Taxonomy (GTDB): domain Bacteria; phylum Pseudomonadota; class Gammaproteobacteria; order UBA6429; family Thiohalophilaceae; genus CAYQUC01. The sequence continues at coordinate 8,991 of CAYQUC010000095.1, forward strand.
GAGTCTGCGTCTCCAGGCAGCGATTTTGATTTAACCATCGGTGGTACGGTACGGTATCATGTTTACAGTAATTTCTACTTATTAAGTCGATTTTCACTTACCCAATTCGGCAATAAAACTCGAAATATAGCTACAATGAATTCGTCGATGCACAGCGAAATTTTTGCGGGTATCGCTTTTTTTGATGATAAAACAAAATCAACGCCCCAGCATTTAAAGGCCAAGCAATTTGCGCGAGTGTCCCATGGCACTGCATCGCCATCGAGTCTTGGTGAAATCATTAAATTTCAAGAAAAATCGGATCCTTTTCAAAATAAAATGGTTTCGATTTTTTATGGTATCCCCATTTCTGATACCTTGTTTGGTGCTAATATAGCGCTTTATTTTACACCGGGTTATATTCACCATACTAAATCTGATGTCCAACCCAGTGTATTTTCTGAATACGTTATTGCAATAAAAGGTTTTTATACCATTAAATTACCCATAAAATTGCGAATTGGTTTTGCTGAAGGTTTATCCTTTGCTAGCAAAGTAACTTATATTGAACAAAATGAGATGGACAAAAACAATTACCGTAGTAGCAAGTTACTTAATTATTTGGATGCCTCGGTTGATATTGAACTAGGTGATTTGTTTAATGCCCCATCATTAAATGGTTTATGGTTGGGTTATGGAATTCATCATCGTTCGGGTATTTTTGAAACATCATCCGCTTTTGGCCGTATTAAAGGCGGTAGTAATTACAAGTCGTTCTTTTTACAATACCATTGGTAAGGCGCAATAATAAACTATGTATTTAAAAGACGACCAAAGACATTAACTAATTTTTTGGTTACTCTATTGGAAGTTTGAAATAAGTTAATTTGTTAAATATATTCTAAAAATGTCTGTGTATATTTTTTATTAACTCCGACCACTTTTACGTAAAAGGCCGATCATTCGATCGGCCTTCTTGTTTCTGGTTTTAACGCTTGCTTTAGAACTGAGGAGATACCATTAGATCAACCAGTGCTTGTTTTATTGCTGAACTCAACGATGTTGAACCATCCGTTGTTCCAACAATGTTTCCAGCAATTGTGCCTAATGAATCTGAAAACGCTTTTTCAAGTGTGTTTTGTTGGCTCATATCAGCACCAGCCGACCCTTGAGACTCAAAGCGTGCAAACTCGCGAATCATAACATCTTCTTGTATCTCAAATAATGCGCCATACGGTGCAGGTTGAGAGAATGTAGTTCGTCCAGCAGTCCATGTTGCACTATTAGCCTCACACGAAGTTTTGTCAAAATCACTAGAATTGCTACAGCTACCCAACCAAATCATCGCAGCAGGAATTGCTAAGTTATCACGAGTATAAGTAATCGTACCACCCGTTGTTTTAATGCTGGATGCATACTCTACCGGAATCACCATCATAATTGGCCAGTTACTGGTATTGCCATTTGATTTGTAATATTGAAACTCTGTAACGGTTAGTCCAGTGCTAACGCCTAATGCAGTGTCAATGTTTGCGATCATAGTAACGATTCTAGCATTCGAAGCTGCGGTATTAGTAATGAATGCATTAAATGCTGCTTGCATTACAGTATCCATTGCGGTTTGCGCACTATTAACTTGAGTATCACTTTCAGTACCGGTGAACACCTCATCGAATGTTGCAAATGCTGCTGCCATAGCTGCAACAAGCGTGTTACCGGCTGTTGTGTAGATAGCAATATCACTTGTTGATGCATTTAAAGTTGATAAAACTTGTGAATATTTTTCAATTGAACGATCGGCTCTTAATTTTTGAATGCCGCCACCAACACTGGAGTTAATTGATTGCGCGGTTGCTGCTGATATATTACCAAGCCCGACATCGGTTTGAATTAATGGAACAGCAATGGCACCCATAGCATTAAATGCTTCAAGAATTCGATCTTGTGAGAAACCGGCAGTTGTTGCTGCTTTAACCAAATAACTCATTAGTTTAGCAGATGCTTTACCACGTTCAGCGGCTTCTAATGTTGCATCACTGAGACTCGCATTATCCACGGAGTCTTTTAATAACTTACAATAACCCGTATCTGGATCGGCCAATGACGAAACAATGGCTTTTCGATAATTTTCAAGTTGTGTTGTGGTAACACCTTGTGTTGTCAGATAAGAAACAAAACCGCCTGTATCGCTAATGCCTTTTTTAGCCATTGTTGCGATATACGGAATTTCTGCATCAGTCACACCTTCAGATCGAATAATAGTAAAACCAAATACCGCTAAAATAGGATCATCCGAAGCAGCCGTTGAAAATGCCGAGATCATTGCTTGAGCTTGTTTATTGGTGACACCAGAAACACCTAACGGTAATGCTTTTCCAGAATCAGGACACGGCACAACAGTTTGACGTTCTATAGCATCACTGCTGTTTTTAATTGTAATAACTAAAAAATTACAACTAGTGTTATTGGGTATTGTTGAAGTGAATCCAAATGATAACTTACCATCCGAGTCACCTGTTGCTGTTGTCGATAAACCTAATGAGGTAGCACCTGATGTCAGTGAACCGTCACTATTAAATTTTTCGATACTGATGGTATAATTCTCGCCAACAGTTAACGCAAGGGCAGACTCACTGAACAAAACGAAGCTCATCATTGTCGCCGCGAAAACTGCTAAACATTTTCTGGTGTCTAATCTAAATAATTTAAGCATTTATTAATTCCTTATTGAAGGTGTTATGTATAAGAAAGCTTACTTAGCACTGCCGGTTACAGTGTTACTGGTTGTACTGCTTGAAGAACTACTACCACCGCTACAACCAAAGCTAACACCCAACAAAAAGGTAAAAACTAAGGGTAAAAAAATAACTTTTGACAATTTTTGCTTCATATTTCTAACTCCAGGTCAGTATCGACATCGTGTCCCAAATGCTGCCTCATCCCCGAGCCAGGTTATAGTTACAAATTCTTAAACACTATCGTTCGTTTTTTGTGCACCTTGAATTTTTTTATAAAATAAATTTATACCTGTTATATCAATATGTTATGAGTTATTAATTCATTGAATTGTATATATTTAAAATTCATTTCGATTAGCCTGAATCATGAGCAGAGCTTTACATGCCATATTAATCACTTTCTTAATTCAGGTATTAAAAGCAAAGCTTTTATCGAGTGTGGGTTATTGGCAAGTATGTGCTTTAAATAATCGCTTTTTTCTTTATTGGAACTCTCACCAGAGCCAATTGGACTAACCGCGAGGGCATGAAAATAGGTGGCATAGCCCATAGGACGCTACGTCGTTGATTAACAAATTGGCTTAAAGTAGAGCAACACCCTATCAATACTGAAATAAATAGTTTATTCCCAAAAATAGCTTTCATTTTTTAAATAGAAAAATCGAGGCCTGAAGTGCTGTAATTTTTATTTATGCATACTTAAAGTTACACTTCAGATATGCATAAATTAATACCCCGTCGTAACCGACATAGATGAGCTCAATATAACCAAAGCATATGTTCTTGGCCAAATAACTAAAGATATCTAGATTACCACTTAGCGCCTTATTTTATATCTGAACATGATATGTTAAGAAAATGAGTCAATCCTTAAAGTGACTTTTTAGAGGGGGGGAATGATTACTTTAAGCATCAAAAGTAGCCTATTAGATGATGAATTCGGTTTAACACAAATTCATGTTAATGAAACGAAAAGCCAGG
>CAYQUC010000096.1:0-12413 GCA_964420605.1 uncultured Thioalkalispiraceae bacterium
ATATATAGCTTAGGCATTTTAATGTATGAAATATTTACTGGCCGCCCGCCCTACAAAGGCAAAGATTCGATGGCAATTCTATTTCAACATGTAGAAGGAAAAGCCAAAAGACCAATGGAGCTTGTGGAAGATTTACCAGAAGCACTCGATGTAATCATTATGAAGGCATTAAAAGTGGACCCCGAAAAACGTTACCAATCAGTTGATGAATTACGCTCGCATCTCGCACGGTGCGCCATCTTGCTACAAGAGGCTAGCTAACTAATATGGCTAGAGTTAATGCTTTTTTAAAACTTGGTCGTGAACAAGGCTGCTCGGATATACACCTTTCAGTTGGCCAACCACCAATGTTGCGTCTATATGGTGAATTATCACCAATTAAATACCGCAATTTAACACCAGAGGAACTTGATTCCTTAGTTGATGAAATTTTATCACCAGATCAACGGGATCACTTTCTGTCAGGCGAAGATTTGGATTTTTCATATCAACATGAAGAAGTCGGACGATTTCGAGTCAATTTATTTCGAAAATTAACTGGTCTAGGAGCTTCGTTTCGAGTTATAGCTCCCAAAATTCCTACAATTGAACAACTCAACTTACCACCAAAAGTAAACCAATTTCTGCATAACACACAAGGGTTAATTCTGGTTACTGGCGCTACGGGTACGGGTAAGTCGACTACCTTGGCTGCCATGATTAATTGGATTAATCAAAATAAACGTCTTAATATAATTACACTTGAAGATCCAATTGAATACGTGCATAAAAGCCAACATTCGCTTTGTGTTCAGCGAGAGGTGGGGATTCATGTTAAAAGTTTTGCCGATGGATTACGCTCAGCTCTGCGAGAAGATCCCGATGTCATATTAGTAGGTGAACTGCGTGACAACGAAACAATAACAATGGCAATGACAGCCGCTGAAACAGGACATCTGGTTTTAGGCACGTTGCACACAACATCGGCTGTAAAAACATTAGATCGTATCATTGATGCCGTGCCAACCGAGCAAAAAGAAATGGTTAAAACCTTTTTATCGCAACACTTGCAAGGTGTCATCAGTCAAAAATTAGTCCGAACATTAGATCGGCGAGGCCAAAAAGCCATCATTGAAATAATGGCGTGCAATTCAGCAATATCACACCTAATTTTAAATGGTAAAGTACATCAGATTCCTTCAATATTACAAACTGGACGCGAAGAAGGAATGCAGCTAATGGATCAAGCATTACTAGAGTCAGTTAAAAATAAAGAAATAGACCCAGATGATGCCTACCTACATGCTACGGATAAAAAACAATTCCAGCGTTTTGTAACTGATCCAGACTTACTTCCTCAAATAAATTTAGCCTTAAGTTAGATATAGACAGTGAACAGAATAGATACTTTTCTCGATATGGTAATTAAACAAGGAGGCTCTGATCTTCATTTAATTTCTGGTAATGTACCCCGTATTCGCATTAACGGCGATGTTTATCCAATTAAATATCGAGAGTTATCCGAACTAGAAGCTCAGGAATTAGTATTTGCTATAATGTCGGTTAACGATAAAAGTGATTTCGAAATTGACCACGTTGTTGATTTCTCATACTCTCCTGCGCCTGAGTATCGTTTTAGAGTTAATGTGTTTAAGCACTATGATGGTATCGGAGCCGTGTTTCGCGCCATTCCAGCTGAAATACAATCTTTACAGAGTCTCGGATTACCACCGGTTTTAAAAAATTTGGCCCGATTGAAAAAAGGTCTAATTCTAGTTACCGGCCCAACCGGTTCAGGAAAGTCGACCACTCTTTCGGCTATAGTTGATTTTATAAATACCGAAAGAAAAGGCCATATCATAACCATTGAAGATCCCATTGAATTTATCCACCGTGATAAAAACTGCCTAATCAGTCAACGTGAAATTGGCGCTCATACTAAAACATTTTCAAGTGCCCTTCGTTCAGCATTACGCGAAGATCCAGACGTTATACTCGTTGGAGAAATGCGTGACCTAGAGACCATCAGCCTCGCTGTAACGGCCGCTGAAATGGGCATATTAGTTCTTGCTACTTTACACACCAATGGCTCAGCGGCAACCGTAAACCGTATTGTTAATGTCTTTCCTGCCGGTGAAGAACCCTATATTCGTACTATGCTATCAACTTCCCTCTGTGGAGTGGTATCGCAAGTATTAGTGCGTAAAGCAAATAAAAAAGGGCGGGTTGCAGCATTAGAGATTTTAATCAATAATGCAGCTGTATCTAATTTAATTAGAGAAGGTAAAATTGATCAAATCGACAGTGTCATTCAGAGCGGCGCAATGCAAGGTATGCAAAGCTTTGATAATTCACTGCGTAAACTAATTGATTCAAATACAATTGACTTGAGTGAAGCTTTTCTCCATGCTCGCAATAAAGCCGATTTTGAATATAGCGATGAAACGGAAGAGCAAGAATAAGTGAATACCTATAACGATACTCTATCAATGGAAAATGAACGATCAAAACTAATCTTAACTTTAGATGGCGCAATAATAAATGAGTTTTTTATCGACAAAAAATCTATTAGCATTGGCCGTAAATTAAATAATGACATCCAACTAATCGAACCAACGGTTAGCGGTAATCACTCATTAATACAAATATTAAATGACGAAACAGTTATAAGTGACAATGCGAGTACTAATGGTACGTTATTAAACGGTGTCAAAATCACTAAATCAACATTAAAGCACGGTGATGTCATTCAAATTGGTAATTACCAATTTTCATATCATGATGCACAAGACGTTTATGAACCAACTATGTTCATTAAAGCTGAATTTGGCGACTTAAAAAATAAAAAGCTTACATCACCCGCAACTAATAGCATTAATATTCCTCTCGCAGCAGTACGAGTTCTAGATGGCCCCCTAAAATCAACCGAGCTTGAACTTAGAAAACCATTTAATACTATTGGATTTGATGGTGAAAAAATTGCTATTATTGCCAGAAACCCTGACGGTTACACTATTTCATCATTAAATGATAAAAAACTTAAGGACGATTATGATCCACCTAAAATAAATGGTGAAACGCTTGGCAAAAATTTTATAAAATTAAATGATCATGACATTATCGAGTTACTAGAAACTAAAATTGAGTTTTTCTATTATTAGTTAGTGGTTTATTAAATTTAATCTGAGGTATAATTGAATTTGAGCAAAAGCCGTTACAATAGATAACGGCTTTTTAATTTGTCTTGTTAATTTTTTCCCTTAATTTTTCCCCAAGTATCACGTAACGTCACCGTTCTATTAATGATCATTTTACCTTGTTCAGATTTGTTCTCATCGATACAAAAGTAACCTTCTCGCTCAAACTGAAACTGTTCACCAGCTTTAGCATTGAGTAAATTTGATTCTAAATAACAGTTCTGTAACACAACTAAAGATTCAGGATTTAAGAAATCAACATAGCTTTTGCCATCTTTCGACGAGTCCGGTGTAGCACTGCTAAATAATCGGTCATATAACCGAACTTCCGCCGCAACAGCAGACTCAGCAGAAACCCAATGGATCACTCCTTTCACTTTACGCCCTTCCGGTTTTTTTCCAAGTGTGTCGATATCATAACTACAACGTAATTCAATTACATTACCAGCATTATCTTTAATCACTTCATCACACTTAATAACATACGCATTTCGAAGCCGAACTTCACCGCCTGCAATTAAGCGTTTAAATTTAGGTGGTGGTACCTCAGCAAAATCATTATGGTCGATATAAAGCTCTCTCGAAAATGGCAAGGTTCTGCTACCCAATGCTTCATTTTGAGGATGATTAGCAACGTTAAGTTGTTCGGACTGCCCATCAGGATAATTTGTTATAACAACTTTTAATGGATTTAATACTGCCATACGCCGTAGTGCGTTATCATTTAAATCCGTTCGAATGCAATCTTCAAGCACACCCATTTCAATAATATTTTCTGATTTAGTAACGCCAATACGTTTGATAAACTCGCGTATTGATTCAGGGGTATAACCGCGTCGGCGTAAACCCGCTATTGTTGGCATTCGCGGATCGTCCCAGCCTGTAATGTGACCTTGATTAACTAACTCAGTAAGCTTTCGTTTACTCATCACCGTATATTCAAGATTGAGCCGTGAAAATTCTATTTGCTGAGGGTGACACTCTAAATTTGCATGTTCTTGTAACTGATCCAAAAACCAGTCATATAAAGGACGATGATCAGCAAATTCAAGTGTGCATAATGAATGCGTAATACCTTCAATGGCATCCGATATACAATGAGTATAATCGTACATGGGATATACCGACCATTTGTCACCAGTTTGATGATGTACCACACCATTTCGAATACGGTAAATGGTTGGATCCCGCATATTAATATTAGGCGATGCCATATCAATTTTGGCTCGTAACACATGCGACCCATCTTGAAACTCGCCTTGTTTCATTTTCTCAAATAAACTCAAATTTTCTTCAACACTGCGATCGCGATACGGGCTATTTTTACCAGGTTGCTTTAATGTTCCACGATATTCACGAATTTCTTCAGCAGATAAGTCATCGACATAAGCTTTACCTGCCGTTATTAATGCTACTGCATAGTCATATAAAGTATCGAAATAATTAGATGAGTACAGCAAATTACTCCACTCAAAACCAAGCCATTGAACATCTTTTTTAATAGCCTCAACATATTCAATATCTTCTTTTTGAGGATTAGTATCATCAAATCGAAGGTTACAACTACCATGATAATCTTGAGCAATGCCAAAATTTAAACATATTGATTTCGCATGGCCAATATGAAGGTAACCATTTGGTTCAGGCGGAAAACGGGTTGCTACCGTGCCATTATTTTTATTGTTAACGCGATCCTCATCAATAACTTGACGTATAAAATTTACCGGTTTTTTTTCTTCTTCTGTCATCCACTATTTCTCGTTAATTTCATGTGTTTGAAGCTATAGACTATAGAGTTATTATTTGTAAACTAATTATACCATATTCCTCACCACAATCACCTTATGAAAATATGCCAGAAAGCCCTATTTATGCGCTGCTCGCCCGCTATTAGCGCATTATAATATCGAGTAGTGTCCGCATAAAGACTTGCCACTGTTAAATTCAGGTTGTTACTTTTATTGATTAAAATCAAATTGCACATTCTGCCATTTTGCTACCATTCTCATGTCGAAAATACAGGAGTTGTCTAAAATTCTAATGGCGCAATGTTATTCTCAAAAAAACAGTCAAACCCTTGTCTATGAAATTCGAGATTGTTTGTATTTAAATGTCAGTGACCGATGCACATTGGCGTGTAGTTTTTGCCCTAAAATTCACTCTAATGACTATCAATTATACGACTATAATCTGAAATTAGAACAGCTTCCCTCAGCTGACGATGTCATTTCTGCAATAAAAAATCCAGCATCATACCGAGAAGTTGTGTTTTGCGGATTCGGTGAACCGACTCTCCGTCTGAATGTTGTTCTTGAGGTTGCCGATTACATAAAACAACATCAGGGTAAAGTTCGGTTGAACACCGATGGCTTAGCAAGCCACGTGTCCAAACGTAATGTATTGCCTGAAATGAAAGGCCTAATTGATACCGTGTCGGTATCCTTAAATGCACAAAATAAACAACTCTATAACAAGCATTGCCAACCCGCCGTAACAAATTCGTTTGAAGCAATGCTGCTATTTTTAAAAACTGCCACGAGCTACATTCCCACAGTATTTGCTACCGCTATCGATGGCTTAGATGGTGTTGATATAGTGGCCTGTGAACGCTTAGCCAATGACTGCGGCGCAGTTTTTCGCGGTCGTAAACTGGATGCCATAGGTTAAGCCATAAAGTAATGTAATAAGAGAGTAAAGCTATAATGAAAAAATTAAATTCAGAAATGCATACTTACTATAACACTATCATCATTTGTGTAAAGCCGATGCCAAATTAAATGTATTACTCAACTCACCAAAAGAGATGTCTCAAAAAATACATTTCTTCCATTTCAAGGATAAAAACTCATTGTGACTTTAACAGCAATAGACATTAAGCAGAACAATCCATTTGATCTCGATAATTCTACAGCCTATGCAGATTGGCGTGAACGTAAACTCGATAATTATCCAGACGATGCTAACGATTTGATTATCAACGTCGATGATATTTACCACTTAAGTGACACTGAATTAGAATCTATCCTGAACTGCTGTCGTAAAACAAACATGGCTATCTATTCCAGCTCCATAACGAGTGCTACCAAACAGCCATCACCGCTGTTAATCGGAACACAGTTTGAGCTAAACAAATTGGATCACAACATGGGTGCCGATGATACCGGGGTAACCTCGCTGACGGTGATGGACGATGAATCACACGGGGGTTATATTCCTTACACCAACCGAGCCATTCATTGGCACACAGATGGCTATTACAACCTACCGCAACAACAAATCCAAGCACTCCTCCTACACTGTGTATCACCGGCAGCAAGCGGTGGTAAAAATGCCTTGCTCGACCACGAAATTGCTTATATACATCTACGCGACACGAATCCAGATTATATCCGTGCTTTAATGGCTCCCGATGTGATGACCATCCCTCCCAATATAAAAAATAATACAGTAATCCGGCCCGCACGTAGTGGCCCGGTATTCTCTATTCTAAATAACGGTAAATTGCACATGCGTTACACCGCACGAACCCGTAGCATTCAATGGTCACACGATCCATTAACTCAATCAGCAGTTCAAGCACTTAGCAACTTTCTGGTTTCAGATTCACCCTATATTCACCAGCTAACGTTACAACCGGGTCAAGGACTCATCAGCAATAATGTTTTACATAATCGTTCCGGCTTTGACGATGATGAACTACAAAAAAGATTGCTGTACCGACTCCGATATTTCCAACGTATTGCAAATTCATAATGACGACTAGTTCCACTTATAGATACTGTTCAGTTGACCTGTGTCATTAAAATAATAACTACCATCCCAGCAGTGGTTTAGGTTTTCCGTATAACAAACAAAACTTACAAAATCTGATAATATCTAAATGAACAAAGACTGACGGAAAATAAACAGTGAAACGTCCTACTAAAATAACACCTTGCCAGACAAAACAAGAAAACGGCACTGAATCAGCAACACCGATTGCAACTGGTCTGAGTCGTCGCGTATTTTTGCAACAGTCAGCCGCTTCTGCAACACTGATGGCCTTGTTATTAAACACTAAGCCTGTTCTGGCGAAAAATTTACTAACTGACGAAACATCAAAACCCTCGGCTAATACCGACAAATTTAATCGTCATCAAAGAGCCGTACTGCGGGCAGTGCAATTACAACTCTTTCCTGCCGATGGCGATGGCCCTTCAGCCGACGATCTTAATGCTCTGGCCTATCTAGAATGGGCGCTAAGCGATCCAGATAATCAACAAGACGGCGATAGACAATTTATTGCACGCGGTATTAACTGGCTTGAAGACTTGGCTAAAAAGAAATACAACAACAGTTTTATCCGTATCTCGGCCAACAAACAACACCAACTGATGCAACAACTTGCACAATCTAAAACAGGTGATAACTGGATGTCCCTGCTAATTTATTACTTGCTAGAAGCGCTACTACTTGATCCAGTTTACGGCGGCAACCCAAACGGCATCGGCTGGAAATGGCTACAACACCAACCAGGATTTCCACTTCCTGATATCGCGCACAGCTATCGCCACTATAGGAGCTAATGATGCAGCCCAAAGAATATGACGTATGCATAATAGGAAGCGGCGCAGGCGCAGGCCCAGTTGCCTATGAACTTTCCAAGGCAGGTTATGCCGTGGCTATTCTAGAAAAAGGTGGCTGGTATACCGAAAAAGATTTTTATAAAGATGAACAACTAATTAGGCATGACGCTTTCCAGTCACGATTAAAAAATGAACGCCACGTTTTAGAAGAACCCTCGGATGATGGTAGCTGGTCGAGTTACACCACCGATCAATTTTGGGGTGGTAACATTGTCGGTGGTGCATCCAACTTTATGAGTGGTTATTTTCACCGCCTTAAGCCAATGGACTTTAATCTGCTATCGGAATTCGGGCCTATCACCGGTGCCAACACAGTAGACTGGCCAATCAATTATAATACCCTAGAGCCCTATTACACTAAGGTAGAACGATTAGTCGGTGTTTCCGGAAAGATAATACAACATCCACAACTGGAGCCTCGTTCGAGTAAAAATTATCCCTTTCCACCGACCAATGAACACCCGATTGCAACTAGGTTCGATAAAGCCTGTAACACCATGGGCTTGCACCCCTTACCCATGGCACGAGGTATTTTATCCAAACCCTTTAATGGCAGGAAGAGCTGTGAATATTCTGGCTATTGCGGCAGTTATGGTTGTAGTTCAGGTGCAAAAGCCAGTTCTCGAGCGGCCTTGCTTGACCAAGCAATTGCCACAGGAAACTGCGATATTATTCCGCGAGCAAAAGTTTACCGAATTAACAGTAACAAAAAAGGCAATGCTGAATCAGTCGATTATTATGACAGCAACGGTAATTCAATAACGGTTAGAGCCAAAATAATTGTGGTCGCCTGTTACTCTATCGAATCAGCACGATTGTTGCTCAGCTCACCGGGAGTCAGACATCCTAATGGCATCGGCAACAAATACAAGCAACTCGGAAAAAATCTGCACTGCTGTTCTGGCGGTACCGGGCATGGCGTTTTCGAATTTGATAAATTCAGTAGCAAACAAGCTGACGATTTTAAAATTCGCGGCCCCTTCTTCAACCGCGCCTTACAAGACTGGTATGTTATTAATGATAAGAAAGCATTCCAAAAACCAGTCAAAGGCGGCACACTCGATTTTGTATTTGATCCACCATCACCAACAGCCGATGCCAATTCGTTAAAACGCCAAAATGGTAAACTACTTTGGGGTACAGCATTAAAGCAACAAATAAAATCGTCCTTTACACAATCAAAAGATTTTAAATTTGAAGTTTTTAATGACTGGTTAACAAACGATAACTGCTATGTCACGTTGGATAATAACGAACACGATAAATGGGGTAGTCCTGTTGCTCGCGTCAAAGTTGGTTACCATCCACATGATATGAAAGTTGCCCACTACCTTGTCAACAAAGGTGAACAAGTTATGCGCGCCATGGGGGCTCAGACCGTTTGGGGAAATGCTTACAGTTCTCCTACCTCAAACCTGATCGCCGGCGGACTACGCTTTGGTGATGATCCCAAAACCTCAGCGCTAGATGCAGATTGCCGCGTTCATGGCACAGAGAACGTGTTTGTAACCGATGGTAGTTTTATGCCAAACGGCGGTAGCGTCACTCCAACCTTTACCATTTACGCCAATTCATTCAGAGTGGCGGATAAAATCAAAGCGCAGTTGGGTTAAGTTAATGAATTTAAACTTGGGATAAGAAAAAAGTAGAAAATAAAAATCATATTCAATATCATCCTTTAATTGAAACTTTAAAAAGGAAGGGGTAAAGAGTTGTTTTTTAGCTTGATTACGCATAACCAACCGTGCTCCATTCAAGTCTAAACCCAATTCACTATTCAATTTTATTTCTCTGAGTCTTTGCCCTGTTGCAGGTTGAGAAGTTTATCAAAGTCTGATTCAAACAGTTTGTCTTGAACAATTCGGTATTTTTCAAACACACTTGTGGCATAATCTTTAGCAATTTTTGCCGTTATTTTTCCGCTATCGCGCAAAATTTCTCGCTCGTCAAATTCCAGAAACAGGTCAAGACGTTTTGCCCAGTCTTCCATCGCCATTGGTATTTTTCGTTGAGCTCTTTCTTCTGCCAAGTCAAGATACGCACCAACGATACGACCAAAAGATTCGATTTCCTCCTTATTCAAGTAGTTTTTTGCAACTGAGACATCATTTTCACAACCTTACCATCAGGGCTGTTTCCCCAATTGGTCAGCCCCATGTGCTCTTTGCCGCTATCGGCACGTTTCATGATCAGTTAGGCTGCTGTATGGCCGTGAATTGCAAAATGCAGTTTGTTCTGAACTTTAGCAAAAAAGTCTTTGGTGGTAAGGTCATCCTTATTGTAATCAACACTAGTGGAATAAATGTCAGTAATTTTCTGAGATACTTCCATTTTTATCACAGTTGCCCCCGATCCAAATTTTGGTTGAGCTTAGTACTTTATCTTTACCAATGTTATAGTTGAAATATTTAATTAATTCTGCTTTAACCAAACCAAACTGTGTTTCATTTGCAATACTGTGCGAACTAAATAATACCAATAACATAATGTTAAATACTATTTTCATTAGATTAACGTCCTTTTAGTTTATTGATAAGCTCTAACTTAGGTAGTAATTTTTACTTTAGTACAACAACACCTTGATCAGCAGCTCGACGATACCAATACAACGCCAACATTTGATCACGTTGAACACCCTCTCCATTTTCGTACATTTTTGCTGTTTTATACAAAGCTAATTGAGAGCTGCCACAACTTTGTTCGGCTGCTCGGTGATACCAATAAAAAGCCCACTCATCACTTTGATTAACGCCTAAGCCCAATTCAAATTTTTCAGCTACTTTCGCTTGTGACTTAATTTCATCTAAATCAGCGGCCTTTTTAAACCAATAAAAAGCTTTGGTTTCGCTATGGGTAACACTGATACCGTTATCATACATTATTCCAAGATCGTACATTGCATCACGAGCATACAACTTGTCATTGTTGTTCGCTGTCTTTCGATACCACTCAAGTGCCAGTGTATAATTTTGCTCAACACCAAAACCCGTAAAGTATTTATATGCCGTGAAGTATTGACCGCCTGCATCACCTTGTAATGCGGCTTGATGATGCCAGTGAAAAGATTGTTCGACTGATGTATTATCATCACCGGAGTAAATCAGAGCTAATTTAATTTGTGCCTCAACCAACCCTTGATTAGCCGCTCGCATAAACCAAATAACAGCCTTGCTAATATTTTGTTTTACGCCAACACCAAAAAGATACAAATTACCTAAATTCGATTGCGCCTTTTTATTTCCCTGCATGGCAGCCTTACGATACCAATGCGCGGCTAACGCTCCATTCTTATCAATTGCCTTACTACCAATTTCAAATAGTTGGCCTAACTCGTTTTGTGCGTCAGTATCCCCACGAGCTGCGGCTTTATGTATGCAATAAACTTCCTGAATATACCCTTTTTTATCATTTTTTCTTCGATCCATAACTAACCCCATAATGTCCGTTTATGTTTAAGTGTATGTTGATCTAAATTTTAATATTGTATTAAGCGGTCAAACTAAATCATTAGCGATCATGTTTTCATTAGACGTAATGAAGCATCACACTTTATTATATAAAGAGATTTGATTGATTTAGTTAAATTTTTTACTTAGATATTTGCTTTAAAAAAAGCAATAAATGAGACAGTCCATGTCTGATGATTCCTTGCAAGATTAATTTTAACTTCTATTTGTAGGAAACTACCTACACCCGAGCAGTATATTAGACTAAGCTCAAAAAAAAACAAACACTATTTTCATTTATTTTTAGCATATTCATAGTACAGATTAACACTTTAGATACGTATTAAATCAAGACTTTAGAAATAATGTTATATTTACGGTAAGTCAAAATGAACAGTATACTTTGTAGTCGTATAGTGTACATAAAGATTAAATACTGGTTTCGTCATAAGAGATCAGCATGAAAATAAAAAACACATTTGGAAAGACATTAAAATTAACTAGAAAGGCTAAGGGGTTAACACAAGAAGATTTCGGTATAATATCAAGCCGTACCTATTTAAGCATGTTAGAACGTGGCTTAAATAGCCCAACGCTTGAAAAGGTTGAACTGTTAGCTAAAACAATGGACGTTCACCCATTAGCATTGCTTACTTTGAGTTATTTACCGAATAAGACTGACAAAAAATTGGATGCGTTGCTAAAAAAAATCACTAAGCAAATTAATGATATACTGGCCAATGATGATTAATTAAAGCGGTCAATTGACGTTAGTTTAGGTTTAAGGCAATCAAGCGGCAAAACAAAGCCTTGAGCAGCAGCCTTGCGATACCACCGCATAGCCTTGATAGTACTTTGGGTGATTCCACCTGTACCCTGTTCATACATAAAGGCTATATTGACTTGGGCATCCGCTATGCCTTGAATAGCAGCTTTGTGATACAAAAAAAATGCCTGTTTTAGATTATCCTCTACACCAATGCCGAGTTTATACATTTTCGCTAATTTAACCTGACAAATGGCATTACCTTGTTCAGCGCATTTTGAATACCAATAAACCGCTATTAAATCGTCTTGCTTAACACCAATGCCCTTTTGATACATGACACCAAATTTACATTGAAGGTTTAAATCACCGCCGATTGCTTTTTGGTAATCATCGTAAC
>CAYQUC010000097.1:0-12348 GCA_964420605.1 uncultured Thioalkalispiraceae bacterium
CCATGGGCTGGGTTACCATGCTAATGCCATGACAGTTTGGGATATTGCCGATGAAGATGTGACCGAACTTGGGTTGAGTATCAGTAAGTTTAAATTTGTAACGTTGAGTTATCGTCGGCCGCGTTACTTACCTGACTGGCCATACAATTTATTTACCATGATCCATGGTCAAAATCGAGATAACGTTTTGGATAATATTAAATTAGTAATAGCACGTTTCGGTTTAGAGAAGATAAATTACACTGTTTTATTTAGTTCGCGCCAATTCAAGCAACGTGGAGCGATTTATCATAAATAAAATAATAAAGTAACTGAATTAAACTGAGCAGCGTCTTATTCAGTGTTTAGCTTAATTAGAATGACAGAGGTTAGTATGAATAACATGGATAAAATTGATCGTGACATTATAAACCTGTTACAAAAGGGTTTTCCGTTAAGTGATGAACCTTATGCTGAAGTAGCCAGAAGTTTAGGTATTAGTGAAACAACGCTATTGAGTCGACTAGAAACATTATTACAACAAAAAACATTAACACGTTTTGGCCCAATGTTTGATGCACAAAAATTAGGAGGAACATTTAGCCTAGTTGCCATGAAAGTACCCGAACAGGACTTTGGCAGTGTATGTGATATTGTTAATGGTTATTCTGAAGTAGCGTATAATTATCAACGTGACCACGATTTTAATATGTGGTTTGTATTGGCGACCGAAACATTTGGTCAAATAGATGAAATAAATCGTGATATTGAACTGCGTACAGGATTAAAAACATTTAATTTACCAAAATTAAATGAATATTATATAGGTTTAAATTTTTCCGTTTAGTTTACATTGTGGAGTGTGTTATGAGTCAGGAACATTTTCTTAATGATATTGATAGAAAAATAATTTATGCCACACAAACTGGTTTGCCGCTTGTGTCTCGGCCTTATCATTATATTGCAGAGAGTTTGGGCATTAGTGTCGATAAGCTTATCGATAGAATGGATTTAATGAAACAGCATGGCATCATTCGACGGATTGCTGCAGTCCCAAACCATTATGCATTGGGATACAATGCTAATGCGATGACCGTATGGGACATTGCTGACGAGCGTGTTGATGAACTTGGACGAAAACTTGGCGCACTTGATTTTGTTAGCCATTGCTATCATCGTCCTCGTTATCTTCCAGACTGGCCTTATAATTTATTTGCAATGGTACATGCCACCAGTCGCGACAAGGCACTGTTATTGGTCAATAAAATTAAAAATCTACTTGCAGATGAAGTTCGTAGTCACGACGTATTATTTAGTCAGCGAATACTAAAAAAATCCGGTCTGCGTATTAAATCAATTGGGGATGGGTCTAACGATGTTCCGAATTAGTCAATTTATGCGGGAAATTAACTCAGCAACGCCACTCGGTATTAAGCGTGAACCACTAGCACCGGTTGTCATATGGAACCTCGTGCGTCGATGTAATTTAACGTGTAAACATTGTTATTCCATTTCGGCTGATAAAGATTTTTCTGATGAGTTATCCACTAATGAAGTGTTTGATGTGATGGATGATTTAAAAAAATATTCTGTGCCGGTATTAATATTATCTGGAGGCGAGCCACTACTACGTCCTGATATTTTTGAGATATCACATCGTGCGAAACAAATGGGGTTTTATGTTGGCTTGTCGACTAACGGTACCATTATTGATGAATCTAATATCGACAAAATAATTGATGTAGGTTATGACTACGTTGGAATTAGTATTGATGGTATTCGTGAGACGCACGATGAATTCAGGCGCAAACCGGGTGCATTTGATGCCTCGATGCACGCCATTGAACTTTGTCGTAAGGCTGGGGTTAAAGTGGGTATGCGTTTTACCCTAACACAAGATAATGCTCACGAGTTACCTGAATTACTTAACATTATGGAGCAATATCAAGTTGATAAATTTTATTTGTCACATTTGAATTATGCCGGACGTGGCAATAAAAATCGCAAGGATGATGTTGTTCATAGTATGACTCGTCAAGCGATGGATTTATTATTTGATACCGCATGGCAACATGTTAAAGCTGGTCGAAAGCGTGAGTTTGTGACAGGTAATAATGATGCTGATGGTGTTTATTTGTTGTTGTGGGTGGAAAAATATTTTCCGGATAAACTGGACTATATTCGTTTTAAATTAAACCAATGGGGTGGTAATTCATCTGGTGTTAATATTTCTAATATTGATAATCTTGGTAATGTTCATCCCGACACCTTTTGGTGGGATTATTCCTTGGGTAATGTTAAACACCGTCCGTTTTCAGAAATATGGCAAGATCAATCCGATCCGTTAATGCATGGTTTAAAATCCAAGCCACGACCATTATTAGGGCGTTGCGGTTTGTGTCAGTTTCAGAGTATTTGTGGTGGTAATACCCGAGTTCGAGCGTATCAATTAACGGGAAATTTTTGGCAAGAAGATCCTGCGTGTTATTTATCAGATGCTGAAATTGGGGTGAAAAATTCACGATCCCGTTTACAGTTAACGCCCTGGTCGCGACAGAAACAACGAGCTTGATATTTAGCATTATTTAATTAACCTAAACTCGAGATAAGCGCGGAAATGACAGGCTAATTAATAGAGGTTTTAATATGAATAATTACCTTAACAGTTTTAAAGTCATACGTTTTTTTATTTCTATTGCAGTAATTTATACCACTGGTTTTTATCAGGCTTATGCAATTAACTATGATACTAAAATGAGTGCTGTTACTAAATTGTATCAACAGTTCTGTTCCCGCTGTCATGCGAATAATCGTTTGGGTGCGATGGGGCCAGCATTATTACCTGAAAATCTTAAACGACTTCGACAAAAAGATGCGTTTAACGTTATTCAATCGGGACGCACCGCTACACAAATGCCAGGTTTTTCTGCTCAATTAAGCAATATACAAATACAACAATTAATTGATTATATTTACACACCATTAGACTTTATTCCGGTGTGGGGCATGGATGAGTTAAAAAAATCGCATATTATTCATTTTAACGCAAGCAGCCTTGGTGATACGCCATTGTTCGATGCGGACTTGCTCAATTTATTTATTGTGGTTGAGCTAGGTGACCATCACGCTTCGGTTCTTGATGGTGATAAGTTTGAGGTTATTCATCGTTTTAAAACCCGTTTTGCATTACACGGTGGACCAAAGTTTTCACCGGATGGACGTTATGTTTATTTTGCATCGCGTGATGGCTGGATTAGCAAATTTGATATTTATAATCTTAAAACGGTTAGTGAGATCCGAGCAGGAATTAATACCCGTAATTTAGCAGTTTCCGGCGATGGCCGTTTTGTTTTAGTGGGGAACTACTTGCCGCATTCATTAGTAATACTAGATGCCGTTGATCTTACACCGCTTAAAATTATTCCGGTTAGCGACAGCAACGGTACAACGTCACGGGTGAGTGCAGTTTATACTGCAGCTCCGCGTAATAGTTTTATTGTTGCACTGAAGGATATTCCAGAGTTATGGGAAATTTTTTACAATGATAAACACCCTCCAGTTTATAAAGGATTAGTTCATGATTACCGTCAGGGTGAAGCTATCGCTGAAGTCGGTCAATTTCCCATACAACGAATTAAACTCGATGATTATCTGGATGATTTCCAATTTGATCCCGATTATCGTCATGTCATGGGTGCTGCTCGAAATGCTAAAAATGGTCAGGTAGTTAATTTGGATGTTCGTCGTAAAGTTGCCAATCTGCAATTAACCGGCTTACCGCATTTGGGCTCTGGGATTAGCTGGTTGTATCAGGGACGGTTGGTGATGGCAACACCAAATTTACGTAAAGCTGAAATTAGCATTATCGATATGAAAAGTTGGAAAACCATCAAGCGGATTAAAACCCTTGGTCCTGGTTTTTTTATGCGTAGCCATGAGAATTCACCTTATGCTTGGGCTGATGTATTTTTTGGAGAAAATAAAGAGGCTGTGCACATTATTGATAAAAAAACACTAACGATCATAAAGACATTACGACCATCACCTGGAAAAAATGCAGCGCATGTCGAGTTTGATCGGTATGGTAAATACGCATTATTAAGTATTTGGGATATGAATGGTGAACTAATTGTCTACGATGCGAATACTTTAAAAGAAATCAAACGTCTACCGATGAAGAAACCATCAGGGAAATACAATGTTTATAATAAAATAAATCGTTCACGCGGTACGAGTCATTAAATTTGCTCGTTATTAAAATCGTGAAGTGATTTATGCGCTAGCTCGTAACCGATATCGATGATTTCCTGGGCTCGATAAAATTCATAAAAAGAGCATACATTTCGCGGGACAGAAATTACAATATCCGGAGAATAAGCCGCGAGTTGTAAACCGGTAATTTTATTTTGCATGGTTTCTGAGGTTTTAGTTATTAAATCGTAAGCCGACATTGAATCATCAGCTATTTTATCGGATTTTGATTGCAAGCCAGTTATAAAATCGGTTATTCGTTGTCGGTAGTTATTACTATTTTCATTATTCGTTGTTATGGATGAACTGTTTTTTTGTATTTTAGGTTTTGGTCTACCATTGGGGTTAACGGCAATGGTGATATCTGTTTTATCATTTAGTGTTGGAGCAATAGGGATTGGGTTAATGACACTGCCATCAATTAATTGCATTCCCATATAGTCATGTGGAGTAAATATCAAAGGAATAGCGATAGATGCTCGTATTGCATCAAACAATGAGCCTTGATTTATCCATATTTCTTTTTGTCTGTTAATATCTGTCGCTACGGCTGTGTAGGATATTGGAAGGTCTTCAATATTGTAATCACAAATCATTTTTTTTAAAACATTTATTATTTTTTCTCCCTTAAATAACCCTTGCTGTGAAAAAGAAAAATCCAGTAAGCTAATAGTGTCTTTTTTTTCAAGTGCAGTAACCCATTGAGAATAAATGTCTAATTTTCCTGCTGCATAAATACCACCAACTAATGCTCCCATCGATGAACCCGATATTGAGTTAATTGTAAATCCTTGTTCGATTAAGTAATTTATAATTCCAATATGTGCATAACCTCTAGCGCCACCACTACCGAGCACCAGCGATACGGTTTTAGGTTGTTTAAAATGATCCATTAGTTTTTACCGCCATTTATTGATATTCACGATCGCGAACTACTTTTCTTAAACTCATTATATTGAAGACTAAATCATTTAATTACAGTTTGTTAATAAAACGACACACTTTTTAAAACTATTCATATTACACGTTACGCGGCTGTAGAAGATTATGGTCATTACTATCGCTAAATTGCACAATGAATTTTAAAGAGAATATAGCGATTAGATTATTTTAATTCAAGCCACTGAGACATCACTATTTTTATTTGAGTTTGATATTTTACTCCTTCAACCTCACATTTTGCGCGAAATAACCGTAATAAATTGTCAGGGATTTTTAAACTAATCATTTTTGAACGTGATGATTGAGTTACTGGTGCTTGCATTAGTCGAAATTCTTCTAAGAAGAGTAGTATTTGTTTAGGATTTGCATCGGATGTTTTATCGAGATAATCCGTATTAAAATATTGAACGGGCTTCATAATAAATGCTCCAAAGCTTTTACGTCTTCAAGATCTTGTGGCCGGGCCGATTGTTTTTTCATGGTAATTATTTCATCAATAGCAGCAACTCGAATTTTCGTATTATCGATTTTTTTAATGACAGTGTTCATCGTATCAGCATTATGAGTAATGATGATGTCCACTAATTCAAGAGGATTAGTGTTATTTACAAATGCCCATGCAATTAAGTTACGGTTGTCGATATATTCTTGGCGAAAATTGAAAACGTCTTCGGCTGAGACCGGTAATCTCGATACCATATCAATTCCAGCCATTGCCAACGCCAGTGCGGTAAATTGTGATTTTTCGAGTGCAATAACAAAATCTATATCAACTGTACCGCGTATCGCGCCATGCAATGCTACGGCATAACCACCTACCAAGGCATAGCGGACATTGGCTTGTTCTAGTGCTGTAATGACTTTTGTTAGGAACATGAATATAGTATATACCGGTATATACTGTATATTCAAGGATATTTTATTTAATTAGCGTTGTTGGTATGGCGGTGTGGTAAAAATCACTATTTATGATTAAATCGTCACAGGGTAATGAATTTGGGCTGGTGTCCATTGTGCCGAAATGTAGTTTTCGTATGATCGAGGTTTAAACTGTGGATACCGGCTCAAATTCATTACCGGTATGACGGTGTGGTTGGAACCGGCATTTATTTAAACCGTCACACTGTTAATGAAATTGAACTGGTGGTCATTGTGTTGAAATGCAGTTTTCGTATGATCGAGGTTTAAACTGTGGATACCGGCTCAAATTCATTACCGGTATGACGGTGTGGTTGGAACCGGTATTTATTTAAACCGTCACAGGGCAATGAATTTGGATCGGTGTCCATTGTACTGAATTATAATCCTATTGATTTGATTGTAATATAGATTTTTTCCAAACTAATCTTTGTACTTCCATTAATAACTCCGCTGCAAACTGCAGGTTTGGTTTTTTAGGTAATGTTGTTTTGTTGTAGAGGCTATTACGAATAAAGTCATCTTTTTCTTCGGCATACGCAACTAATTTTTCATATGACCAGGCACCATTTCGAATGCTCAGTAATTCTTTGGCATCGGGGCGTTTGACAAGTAACTCGCCGGTTTGCAAAACTTCCTCTCCCATTCGTAGCAGGCGGACCAAGTGCATGGCGTGTTTGGTGTCGTAACCAAATTGTGCTTCAAATTCACTTCTAGTTTTGTTTCGATTTTTCTTCCAGCTCCAATAATTGTTATGGCTATCTTTAGCCATGTTGTAATCATTTTTATTCCACTTGACGATGAATAATGGGTGTTTGCGTTTATTATCGTCGGTAAAGTAATCTTTATCTTGTTGTTTAGCCGAATCAAAGTGAGTATTTAGCGTGAATAATTCATCGAAGGTTTGATAACCATCTGCTTGGTATAAGCCATAGATATCTTGGCCATAGGGTATTAGGCGGTAGTCCTGTTGATACTCTTTAAGGTGAATTTTAAAAATTTTGTCATCAGTGAAATTATGAACCAGTGATACAAAATCGATTTGTCGAGGTGCTTGCTCCGGTTGCGGATTGTTAATCCATTTATTATGTCCTTTAATTCTTTTTAATTGGGCAAGAGCATAACCACTGGTGGTAAATGCCATTTTTGACGATAATAATTTCTTTCTGTTTTCGCGTAATAGCTCATATGCCGGTGTTCGAAACGTGATATCACTGTCATCGACCCAAAGCGTTTCGATTATATTGGGATTACATTCGATACACAATTTCATAAAATGTGACAGTTCATAAAATTTAGTATCTTCTTCATTTTGGTCTTCGCATTCCCTGATGGGAAAGAAAGGCGTTAGGATATTAATTGGTTCGGCGCAGAAAATACCTCGAAAATCAATGTCGGAAGATGCTAAATTAGTGCCGTAAGAAATGGAACCTGCATAATGTTTTACCAACATATTGTCTTGCATTAGGGTTTGGGCATTTTTATTTTTCATGAAGCTCCTTATCTTGATAATACACTGTTTACTTCAACTATCAATCAACTTAAATCAGTTCGATTTTAAGCTTGCATGAAACTGTATTAACTGTTCAAATATTTATTTAAATACTAATTTAGAGCAACATTAAAGTGCATATTACAGTATTAGGGACTTCGTCAGGAGTGCCAACCAAACAACGAAATGTTTCGGCTACCGCGTTTAATTTAAAAAACAAAAAAGAGTGGTTTTTAGTCGATTGTGGTGAAGCAACACAGCAACAGTTATTACATACTAAATTTTCGTTGCTTCGCTTACGAGCCATTTTAATAACCCACATGCACGGTGATCATATCTATGGTTTACCCGGGTTATTATCGAGTATGCAATTGTCTGGCCGAAAGAAATTGTTAACGGTTATCGGGCCAAAAAATTTAGAGGCTTATATTACATCTGTTTTTAATTTTAGCCAATCGTATGTTGATTATCCCATTGATTATGTGGTGGTAGAAGATAACAAAAATGTTTATTTAGAACAGTCAATGAGTATAACAAGCCATGCTTTGTCTCATAGAATAAATTCACATGCATATCAATTTACCGAAATAGTATCAGGAACAAAACTGGATGTGGCGAAGCTGAGACAGGATGAAATTCCTGAAGGTGTAATTTGGGGTCAATTGCAACGAGGTGAGCAGGTCACTTTAGACAATGGGATATTAAAGGCAGAAGATTATTATTTAGCACCGAGTCGGGCACGAGCGGTCATGATTGCAGGCGATAATGACAGGCCTGATATTTTAAAATCGGCGTGTGACAATGTCGATGTGCTAGTACATGAAGCGACTTTTACGCAGTCAATATTAGAAAAAGTTGGTGCAGGGCCGCAGCACAGTTCAGCGAAACAAATCGGCCAATTTGCTGAGTTATGTGGTCTTAAAAATCTAGTATTAATGCATTTTAGTGCGCGTTATCACTATAACCGAGAGCAAGATTCTTCAATTAATGAAATTGAACAAGAAGCAAAAAAATATTTTCATGGTAATTTGTTTTTGGCTGATGATTTTGATTGTTTTGAGTTGTCCAAAGACGCTGAACTTTGCAAGGTAAAGTCTAAATAACGGTTCCAAAAGTCTATCCACTTCTATAAAAATTGTACTTTAAAGTTTAAACAAATTAATACACCCATTGTGGACGAAGATATTGGACGACTGATTATTGCTTGGTTCAATTCAGACTGTTGCTAATAAAAATGGTGAGCTGCTAGCGAGTGTATTAAGCCCTGATGAGATATAAAAATATAGAGGTTTTTCACCAGCCTAGTTTATCAAATGTAATTACATTTTTTCGGGGCTCTGTTTCGTTATTGGATGTGAGCAAAAAATATTTAGTGAAAGACAAGCTACAATGGACAAATTTACAGCAACAGAAAATAGGGGTTAGTAGCTAGTGTTTAAATTTTAGCTAAGTTATTGATTGGCTGTATTACCGACAGTATTTTCTACGAAGATAGAAGTCGCTGTTCATAAAATTTTGTGGGAAATATTTCAATTTTTAATGAAATACCCACGTCTTTACGTTATAGTAGCGTATCATTTTATACTACTAAAATAGTCATTTTACATAAAATCGAATCAAATTTAGTACTGGAAAATACCCGCGTATAGATTAATGAGGAATTAAAATATTGTCCATTGTATTTTCAAAATTTCACTTTTTTCTAATTATTAAATTAGTAACTTTGGCTAGTTTTATGCTGCTGGCCTCGTGTAGTACGCCAGCCAATAAATCCAATGGCTATCAGTCAGTCGTGATTGAGAATAGAACAAAAAAAGAAATAGTGAATGATCTTGCCAAAATTGTTGGAAATTATGGTTATTCTCTTTTCTCAGAGTCAGCGACCGAAGTTGTGTTTGAAACTCAGCCTGATAAAAATAGTGAAATTGCGTATGCCCGTTATGATAAAAATTACAGAAATAATTATTATCCGGGGTATCGTAATCGAAATATTAAATTACCGCGTTTTCAAATACTGTTTGAATTTAGCCGTATCGACAACGGTACGTTAGTCGAATCAAAGGTTGCTTATATTTCTTGGCAGCACATGTACGATCAAAACAAGAATAGTCAAGATGGTATCGAAGTCCAAAAAATCTTAAATGAGTTAAAAGTGAATAGTCAGGTAGACTCGGCAAGTGTTCAATTTTCTAAATATCGAACTGTGCATCAGTTATTACTCTACAAGATATCAACCCACAAAATTAAGAGTTATCGAAAAAAGAATTATGTTCGTAAAGTGGTCTTGTCAACGATTGATTATAATCGACAAGTTAATGCCATTATATTTGTGAGGCAGCAGTTAAAAAATTATTGTAATTATTCTGGTGGTGTTTTTGAAGATGAAAACGACCAACGGTTCTATTCATCAAACGGGGTAAAAATACCAAATGTTTTTTTCAAGAGCTTTAACCAAGCTAACTATTTGAGAGCATTTGGTATAAAAAGTTGTATTTCAGAAGAAGGCGCAATGTGGCGTTTAATGATTAAACCTCGGGTTATAAAACCTGAAAAAAAATCTGAAGATGAAAAAATCAATAAAGAATTAACTAAATTTCAAAATCCAGAATTATATTTGTATATTCACATGTTAGAAAAAAAATTACCCTCCTATATGAGGAAAGAAGGGTAATTTATTAACTAAGCTGCGATCGTTTTCTCTCTCTCTAAATACACCGTTAGTGCTTCTGAACCACCTATATGTTTACCATCGATAAAAATCTGCGGTACAGTATCGGATTTTGTGACGGCCTGTAATGTTGTTTCTGATATATCTTTATTTAGCTCAATCACTTCATAAACTAGATTATTGTTATCCAGTAATTTTTTGGCTTGTGCACAGTACGCACAGCCCGGTCGGGTGAACAGTGTAATGTTTTGTGGCCTAATTGCATTAGGGTTGATGTAATTAAGCATGGTATCGGCATCAGAAACCTCAAACGGGTCGCCTTCAACATCGGCCTCGATGAACATTTTTTCAATGACACCATTTTTGACGAGCATTGAATAGCGCCATGAGCGTTTGCCAAACCCAAGTGAATTTTTATCAACTAACATCGACATAGCTTCGGTGAATTCAGCGTTTCCGTCGGGTAAAAAACTAATATTGTTAGCATTTTGGTCTTGCTTCCAGGCATTCATAACAAAGGTATCATTAACTGAAACACAGACAATCTCATCAACACCGTTGTCATAAAAACTCGGTGCGAGTTTATTATATTGTGGTACGTGACTGCCTGAACAGGTTGGAGTAAAAGCACCCGGCAGCGAAAATACGACCACTGTTTTATTATTGAAAATTTCATTGGTTGTAATATCGTGCCATTCATTATTAACTTGTTGATGAATGCTTATATTTGGTATGGTTTTACCTGTTTGATCTTGTAACATGGGTTTAACTCCTGATTTACTTAAGTATGTTGTGATTATAGTTTTATAGTAGCGTTGAATTGATGATTGGTAAATTTGATTAAACTCATTGTTATGATATATTTAATATATCGTTAAATATGAGTAAAACCATGAAGTTATTACCAACAGTGAAACAGTTACGGTACTTAATAGCGTTGGATAAAGTTCAGCATTTTGGGCGGGCCGCAAAGCTGTGTTTTGTATCGCAATCTGCTTTTAGCATCGCGATAAAAGAACTTGAGTCTATTCTGGATTGTCATTTAGTCGACCGGACTAATAAAAGTGTAACAATAACCGCCATTGGTCAAGAGATCGTATCTCAGGCGCGTTTATGTCTGCGTGACATTGAATACTTAGTTGAAATGGCGAGTGAAAACAAAACGCTATTATCCGGGAAGTTAACCTTGGGAATAATCCCGACAATAGCGCCTTTTTTATTACCTAAAGTGTTGCCAAAATTACGAAAAGAACTTCCAAAGTTACAGCTTTATTTACGAGAGGGGTTAACTGCGCAATTATACGATAAATTAATGGCGGGTGATATTGATGTCATTTTGTTGGCCATGCCGTACGATTTAAAAAATACCGAGCATAAAATTTTATTCAAAGACAGGTTTAAACTAGCTTGTCGAAAAAATAGTTCGTTAGTTGATCCAGAAAACTACAAATTAAATAAACTCAATAGTGATAGTGTTATATTATTAGACGAAGGGCATTGTTTAAGAGACCACGCATTAACAGCATGTCGATTATCGCGGCAAGATAAAATTAATCAATTCAGTGCGAGTAGTTTATCGACTTTAATCCAAATGGTGGACAGTGATTTGGGTATTACCTATTTGCCCGAGATGGCAGAATATTCGGGCTTATTAAAAGGCACTCAAGTAAAAATGTATCCCTTAAAAGAAAATAGTTACCGTGAAATTGCTTTGTTATGGCGTAAAGGGACCGCGCGTGCAGAGGAATTTATAACTTTGGCAAATATAATAAATAAATTTTTTTTAATGCCATTGAGGGAATGAAAGTAGTACTAACCTACTGTTAATTTACGTTATTTAAGAGTTTCTTACAGCAAATTTTCAGCTAAGTATTATATTTAAGTTTTGATTGTATGTTCTAGGGAATTATTTTTTATGGTTGCTAATTAGCTAGGCTGTAGTGTATATTAAAAAAATATATAGTATTTATTGTGAATGTATTCAATATTACTAACAGTGTACTTGAGAAAGATACTCATAAAATAAGTTCCAACTTAGCATCTCGGCTTGGAAATCGGAGTAGCCAAACTAAGACTCGCAAAAGATGCCATCCATGGC
>CAYQUC010000098.1:0-12081 GCA_964420605.1 uncultured Thioalkalispiraceae bacterium
TATTACCACCGCCGTTGTTTCCGCCGCCAGTATTACCACCGCCGTTGTTTCCGCCGCCAGTATTACCACCGCCGTTGTTTCCGCCACCAGTATTACCACCGCCGTTGTTTCCGCCACCAGTGTTACCACCGCCGGTATTTCCGCCGCCAGTGTTACCACCGCCGGTATTTCCGCCGCCAGTGTTACCACCGCCGCCGGTATTTCCGCCACCAGTGTTACCACCGCCGCCGGTATTTCCGCCACCAGTGTTACCGCCGCCGGTATTACCACCACCAGGTTGTTGCGTCCCTGGTTGGTTTGTTGTTCCTGTATCTGTAGTTGTAGTTTCTCCACCACCACAGGCGCTTAATAGCATGACACTTAATCCTAAAATTATATTCCGTCGTAAATGAATCATCGACCGTATCCCTCATTTTAAATTGATTCTAATCTGTAAAAATCGTAAATATTATATTAAGATATTAACATGTATTAAATGTTGATTTGTGTCATTAAACAAAACCAAAGCCCTTAATCGTATGATTTATATACTAATCACTGTTTGTTTTTGTGATGGGGTTCTAAAATAATTAAACTTTTTCAGATTGTTGATTCAATCTAACTAACTTCAAACTGCCGCTCGATGAGCTCGGTGTCGTTAGGCGTTGTTTTATTGTGATAACTTTTAAATTGGTATGAGTTGCTTTAATTTGCTAGAATCCCCCTTTTGTTTAAAATATTTTATTGATATAAAACAATGATTTAGATAAATTTCTAAAATCATTGTTGGAAGTTAGTATTAGCTAGATTTCGATGGAGCCCGCAAAATGAGTACATCCAGCATGAGAGCCAATTTTCTCTCATTCACCGGTAGAGCCAAAATATTACATACCACCTGGTTAGCCTTTTTCGTGACCTTTTTGGTCTGGTTTAACCACGCACCATTATTGGCTGTTATCCAGGAAACTATGGGCTTAACCGATCAACAAATTAAAACCTTGTTGATTTTAAATGTCGCGCTTACGATTCCAGCTCGAATTATTACCGGTATGTTGGTGGATGTTTATGGTCCGCGTAAAACCTATACCGTTATGTTGCTTGCTACTGCGGGTTTGAGTTTTTATTTTTCGTTAGCACGTAGTTTTGAAGCGTTAGCATTAGCACGGTTTTTGATGGGCTTTGTGGGCGCTGGTTTTGTGATTGGTATTCGTATGATCAGCGAATGGTATCCTGCCAAACAATTGGGCTTGGCTGAAGGTATATATAAAGGTATGGGTAATGTCGGTTCTGCAGTTGCCGCAGTGACATTACCGACCTTGGCATTAATGTTTGGTGGTGATGATGGTTGGCGTTATGCAACAGGCTTAACCGGTGTGATCGCGTTAATTTATGCTGGTATTTACTACATATCCGTAAAAGACACACCAGTCGGCTCAACCTATTTTAAGCCTAATAAATCGGGTGGCTTAGAAGTTACTAGTAAACGCGATTTCTATTTTTATTTATTCATGAATATACCGATGTATGGTGCCATGGCAGTATTAACATGGAAAGTTGAGTTATTAGGTTTATTAACCAGCTTAGCAGCCACTGTAATTTATGTGGTTTTAGTTGTGATTTATTTGTTTCAAGCGAATCAAATTTATAAAGTAAATAAAGAAATTTTTGTCGCTCCTGTTCAAGAAATGTTGCGTTACAATTTTAAACAAGTTGCTATTTTAAGTATCGCTTATGCCGTCACGTTTGGTTCTGAACTAGCGGTGGTATCGATGTTACCATTATTTTTCAAAGATACCTTCTTAATCCCAGCCGCATTAGCCGGTGTGTTTGGTGCTAGCTTTGCGGTTATTGATGTTTTATCGTGTCCTTCTGGTGGTTTTATTAGTGATAAGTTTGGTCGTAAAAAATCGTTAGTCATTTTATTATCGGGTGCCGCTGTTGGTTTTTTTGCAATGGGACAAATTACCGATCAGTGGCCAATTTCACTTGCGGTTGTGGTGATTATGGTTAGCTCATTCTTTCTTGGTTCTGCTGCGGGTTGTGTGTTTGCCTTAGTTCCTTTAATTCGACGAAGATTAACCGGACAAATAGCCGGTATGGTTGGTGCATACGGTAACATCGGTGCGGTATTATTTTTAACGGTTTTCTCGTTTGTCACTCCGTCGATATTTTTTATTACCATCGCGGCTGGTATTGCGTTTGCAGCGATTGTTTCATTATTTTTAGATGAACCAAAAGATGCTATGGTAGAGGTGTTACCGGATGGCACAGTACAGATGATTGAAGTTCATTAAAGATTTTTTCTGTTTAATACTGTTTTTAAGAAAAAAAGAGGCTATGCCTCTTTTTTTGTTTGATTATTTTACCTCTTCAATTTCGAGTAAAAAGGTAGTTCTATAACCAGTGTAACAGGTCGAAGCGTTTGTTGAGGTAACAAACACAGCAACAGTATGCAAACCTGCAGAGAGTCCTTTGCAATAACCAACAACGGTAGAAAGGTCTAATCGTGTTTCATTGGCCGCAGAGTTATAATAATACTTGTTATACATTAGTTTTTGGCTAGGACAGGATAGGCCATCAATACGTATTTCCCAATCACAATTGGCTGCTCTATTTTGAACTGTATTCATGCCGAAACTATCTGTATAAGTAATTTTTACCAGACTAGTGTTGCTTGTTTTTACAATATCCAGATTTCGGTCTCGGACAAAACCGCTAAGACGAGAATCAAATATATGATAACCACTTTTAGTAACAGTTTTACTAGACTGATCAAATACTGAGGCTGATGTGCCGTCTTCACACTTAATGGTGGCGCTGCCACTATTTTGAATAGCAGTACATGAGCTACCATTTACTCCTGCAACTCCAGGTTGCCCCGTATCTCCCGTTTGACCTGTTAATCCTTGGGGACCCGTCATACCAATATTTCCTTGCAGGCCTTGAGGTCCTGTTGCGCCAGTATCACCCTGTAACCCTTGAGGACCTGTTGCGCCAGTAATACCTTGTAATCCTTGCGGTCCTGTTGGACCAACATCACCTTGTAACCCTTGAGGACCTACTGCACCGAGTGTTAGATCGTAATTATCACTTTTATCTTCGTCATCCTTGCTCATGACAATAAGTCGATAATCGCCGGCTATAATACCCGGAGGAAGGTAAGCCGTAATACTGTTATCAGTCCAATCTTGAATGACGATTTCTTCATTACCGAGTAACACTTTTCTATCATCATCATGGTCTTTTTCACCTAATAGGTTCACACCAATAATGACTAATGAACCAGTGTCCATGTCAGCATTGACACTGATAATTTTTAAATTATCATCATCGTCTTTTTCATCGGCTAAAACACTAACACTAAAATTAAAAAATAGAAAAAAAACAACAATAAAAGAAAAACACTTATTTTTAATATTCATTAATTTCATTTGGTTTACCTCGTTGATGGGGTTTATAGATGTAGCGGAGTTAAAGTTAATATCTTTAAAATTTTTTAAGTTTAATTATTAATGATTGTATTCATGGTTTCGTAATGAAATCGAATTTTATTTTTATACTTACTAAACAAGGTGGTGACGTGGTGTTTAGAGTTTATGCTTCTTATTTTCTCTAAAGGTCACAACTATCGTTGGTTATTAATGACGTGTTAATTTAGCAATGATTTATAAGCTTCAATTTCGATGTAATACTTATTAGTTAATATTGGATTGTATGGGAGTGTTTAATTTTTTATAAAACATCAAAAAAATTAAGCCTAAAAATAATAAGAATAATAAAATTAGGCTAATAATAAAGCACTATTGTTGTGTTTTTAAAAAACATAACTAGTTATCAATTTATTTGTAATATATTTACATTTTTCAGTATCAAATAAAAAACAGTCTATCATAAAAATATACTTAGAAATAACTTGAGGAGTTTACTATGTCGTCTGTTGATGAAATGATAAATAGAATATTAGAAAATGAAGGTGGCTTTGTTAATCATCCTGATGATCCGGGTGGTGCGACTAATTACGGTATCACCCAAAAAACATTGTCGGCATATTATGGTCGTGATGTGACGGTTGATGAAGTTAAACAAATGGATAAATCAGTGGCAAAGGAGATTTATGAAAAGAACTATTATTTTGCCCCGAAACTGGATCAATTACCCGAGTCTATTCAAGCATTTATTTTTGATTGTGCGGTTAATCATGGACCACGTAGGGCAATTAAATTCGTACAAAAAGTCTGTAATGAATCTGGCTTTAAACCTGTGTTAGCTGAGGATGGAGCCATGGGGCCTAATACCAAAGCTAGAGCACATCAAGCGGATCATGAGATGGGACATAATTTTTATGCAAAACTAATTGAAGAACGAAGGAGTTTTTACTTAGGCATTGTTGATGCAAAACCATCGCAGAAAGTATTTCTTAATGGTTGGATGAATCGAATTAAGGCATTCGAATCGGAGTTAGCACATTAAGTTATTTTTGGTAAAGTTGTTTAAATATTGGAAATAGATTGTGTAATTTCGTTATTACAAAAACACGGATGTGTAGTGACGCGATATTTATCACCGAGAATAGTTATCACTAAATAATAAATTAGTAAAAAATTATAGAGAAAGCTAAAATTAATGGCTGAGTAGTAAAAAAACTACTCAGCCATTAGATAGTTTTTATTTAGTTTGATGCAGTGTATGTGTAAGTAGTATTTAACCATCCATTTTGATAATACCAAAATGTAACATACAATAATGAACCGTCTGTTGGAAGAGTGTTAATTGTGATACCTGTAGAATTCACTGCTTGCCTAGCGCTGTAAAGATTGTTGTTTCCAGGAGAAGTACCAATGTAAAGATATGCATTTGTTGATGTTGCTGGTACTCGCCATTTGAATGTTGCGCTTGAGTTAGTGAGTGCAACTCCATTGACGGGGCTCGAAATGCCAGCTGCTGAATAAACATAATCAGTCGAATTCCAAACACCGGATTGTAAATCTGATAATCGAACATAAATATTTCGACCATCGACAGGCATAGGTGATACCGTCGTTGTGGTAGAGACTAAGCCTTGATTCGCAGCATAAATATCAGTGGCACCGAGCCGACTACCAACATAGAGTCTCATATTGCTAGCACCTGCTGGTATATTCCAACTAAAATTCACACTAGTACCAACTAAAGGTGAGCCATCAGCAGGTCGTGTTAGTCCAACTAAAAATGCATCAATGGATGCTTTTATATTTGGATTTGGGCCGATTCTACGAGCCGTATTAATAGTTTGAGGAGTACCAGTACGAGCTAATAAATTACGCATTTGAATTGAATTTAATGCAGGTAAACCATTAGCTAAGCGAACACCTTGAATACTGGCTACTGAACCGGTCACTATTGGTGATGCACCAGAAGTACCACCAAAGCGGCTGGTATATTTATGATCGACTCCGGTATTAAAAAGATCACCATAACCTGTGGTTGGGATATTTTCTCCCCATGCATGAACATCAATTCGTGAACCATAGTTAGAAAAACATGCTGGTTCACTACTTGTCGATAAACTGGCTCCTACCAAGATGGCACCAGAATCTCGAACATTTCGATTGAATAGTCCATTATAAGCTGAATCATCAAGGTTAACTTCACCATTACCAGCCGCTTCAACAACAATAACACCATTGGCTGTCGCAGTTTGGATAGCATCAAAATTAGCTTGAAAAAATTCTACAGGTACTAAATTACATTGAACTCCACTGCAGGTACAAGGTGATGTAGCAGGGCCTCCTCCTTGTTGCATTTCAAGTAAAATAACACCGCCGGCACCAGCATTTGTTGCTGCGCTTGAAATTGCTTCGGCAATACCAACGGCGTTGAAACTAGACACGCCGAATGTGGCATTGCTAACCAGACCTGTAATACCAGCAGCATTATTTTTTGATCCAAGCATTCCAAGTACTGCAGTACCGTGATCTAGCCAATTTTGATCGTTATAGTGTGCTCGTAGATTCGTAACTGATGTTGGGAAATCTTCATGGTTTAGTTGCCAAGCACCTTCAACATCATATACTTTTACATTTTTACCCCGACCTCCAACGACTTGCCATGCAGATTCGGCATTGACACCATTTTGAGAAGGTGATCGTAAATAACCTTGACCTGCGGTGTAGTCTGGAGTAACAGGTGTTCTCGAAATTGCTATAGTTGGTTTTGGGGCTGCGTAACAAATTTCAACACTGCTCATGGCATTAATTTTTTTTAGCATATATTCAGCATTTGCAAAAGTACTTCCGGCATTCATTGATATACGGTAATACAAATTCAAACTATTTAATTTTTTATTGGTTTTTGCTTCACCTGATATTTTTAAACTATCCAGTTTTGATTCGGTCTGACTGAATAACCGTTGTATTCTGTAACCACTGTTGATAGCAATTTGGGACACTGAGTTCATGTCGTTAGTCACTACTGATGCATCTACCCCAAGCGGCATTTTATTAGTAGTCGCTGTTGATAGTGCTGTCATGATGAGTTTATGATTCCCCATTCTTACTCGAGTGCCTTCTTTAAATTTGACAACTATATGAGTAACTTCAGTTGCTGGGCTCATCTCATGTCGTTGGTATTTTTGAAGCGGTGTTAATGTTGTTGCTTGTATACTATGCAACATTGCCAATGACAATGCACTGGCTGTAAATATTGATTTCAGATTAAACATATTGTTAGACACTCCGTGTGTTAGTTATATTTTTATTAATAGATCATTACAAACGATATGATTTAACTAGTTTTACTAGTTAAACTAGTTAGTCGTGAAATTTCAAGAAATATTACAATTAAATTGTTTCAGTTTGTATATGATAAATTTTATCAATAGAGCGAATATGAATAAATATTGAGTTTGTTAAATGGTACTTGAAAATTAAAAATTGATTTTAGTGTTATTTCGAAAAGTACTTTAACTTTATGAAGCTTAAATATGAAAATTTAGACATGAGAGAAAATGGTGAGAGTTGCTGAATTGTTTTTAAAATAGAATATAAAGAATAAAAATCTGATGTCTAATATATAGACAATAATTAAAGGTCATTTTTTATAATTTGATTATTTAAAATTTGATAGTACTATTTTACCATAAGATTTCCCAGACTCTAATAGTGCATGTGCTTTCATTAAATTTTCGGCATTAATCATTCCGTAATCTTTATCAAATGTGGTTTTAAGTAAGCCTTTGTCGACCATTTGAGAAACTTCAGTTAACAATTTGTGTTGTTCTATCATATCGAGTGTATTAAATAACGAACGTGTAAACATTAATTCCCAATGGATTGCGATACTTTTGGTTTTAAATGGTTTAATGTCAAGCACCTCGGGATCATCAATCACAGCTAAATGTCCTTGAGGTGCAATGAGTAGCGCAATGTCAGATAAGTGCTCGGCTGTTTGCGTTAGACTCGTGACATACTCAATATCATTTAATCCTAATTTTTGTAATTGTGTAGGTAAGGGCTGGTGATGGTCAATAACGTGGTCGGCTCCTAAGGCCTTTACCCACTTTATTGTTTCTGGCCGACTTGCTGTGGCAATAACGGTTAACGAGGTTAATTGTTTTGCCAGTTGGATCATAATCGAACCGACCCCACCAGCTGCACCGATTATCAATAACGAGCCGGTTTGGTCTTTGGTTATTTTTAGACGGTCAAATAATATTTCCCAAGCTGTAATTGACGTTAGCGGTAAAGCAGCAGCTTCTTTAAAACTTAATGACTCGGGCATTTTTGCAACTATCCGTTCATCAACTAAATGATACTCCATGTTACAACCAGCACGATTAATAGCTCCTGCATACCACACTTTATCGCCTTCAGAAAATAATGTGACGTTATCACCAATCGACTGCACGATACCCACTGCATCCCAGCCAAGCACTTTTGATTCGCCCGTTTCAGGTTTAACATTGCGCCGAATTTTAGTATCAACAGGATTTACTGATACCGCAGCTACTTGCACTACAATATCTCTGCCCGAGGCGATAGGTTTGTCTAAAGTGATATCAATTAAGGCTTGATTGTCGGTAATGGCTAATGATTGTTGGTATGCGACTGCTTTCATATTTTATCTTTAATTCCAGAATTGTGTTGAAAAGCTATTATCCAATAAAACGTAATAAATACAAGTCGATACATTTTAGTGCTATAGTAATAATTTAATATTACATTTTTATAACAGTTAATTAAAGTAATAAAGTGAATAAATAATGGATGTATTACTATCAATGTCAGTTTTCAGACGAGTTGCTGAAACAGGTAATTTTTCTGAAGTAGCACGTGAAATGAAAATATCGCAGCCAACGGTGAGTAAACACGTTGCAGCACTCGAACAACATCTTAATATTAAACTATTTAACCGCAGTACCCGTCAATTAAGTTTAACCGAAGTGGGAAAGCAGTATTACGATCGGTGCATTCATATACTCGATGAAGTTCTAGAAACTGAATCTTTATTACGTAATCAAGAATCAATTCCTACAGGTATTTTACGTATCAATACTCCGGTGACATTTGGCGAAATTTGTATAGTCCCTCACCTTTGGCAGTTTCTTGATAAATATCCTGAACTTAAAATTGATTTAATTATGGATGATAATTACGTTGATATAGTCAAAGGCGGTGTTGATGTTGCTATTCGTATTGGCCCAATGGTTGAT
The DNA here is from genome assembly GCA_964420605.1 of uncultured Thioalkalispiraceae bacterium. Taxonomy (GTDB): domain Bacteria; phylum Pseudomonadota; class Gammaproteobacteria; order UBA6429; family Thiohalophilaceae; genus CAYQUC01. The sequence goes on from CAYQUC010000098.1 coordinate 8,669, forward strand.
TCGGCGTTGATTGCTAGAAAAATTGGTAATAGTCCTCGAGTTGTTATTGCCAGTCCAGAATATCTTGCTGCCCATGGTGAGCCAAAATCGTTACAAGAGTTAAAAGATCATAATTGTATTGTGTATACATTATTAACAACGCGTGATGAATGGCATTTTATCGGACCAAAGGGTAGGGAAGCGATTAAAGTTAAAGGTCGTTTTAGCGTGAATAATCCACGTACCATTTGTGAGGCTGTGCTTCAAAATCAAGGAATTGCTGTGGCACCAGAATGGTTGGTTGGTGATTACATTAAGAACGGGCAATTTAAAATCATTCTTGATGATTACACACCAACGGCATTAGACGTTCATGCGGTGTTTCCGGGGCGACGTTATGTCCCTGCCAAGGTTCGTTGTTTTATCGAATTTATTAGTAAATTAATGGGGTAAGCGGGGATTGAAAGGTAATTATTTAGCGCGATATTTTGTGTTGAGCAAATTAGTATTGCCAGTTGCAGTTTTTTTATTACTAACGATGGATGATTTTTTGCATTTAAGTGCGGTTAGAAGTGTTATAAATAAATTCAGCTAAGTTTTTCCATTATAGGAAATAATAACATTTGTTTAAGTACTGTAAGACAAAGCCCCATCGAGGGACTTTGTCTTAACACTTGAAAACAATTTAAAAGTCAAAATCATCTTCAATTTGAATAGCCGCAACTGCTTGTACTTCAATGTTATTAACGGTGTTGGCAGAACTCTCTATTTGATTGGTATCACGTACAGTTAAAGCGGTGGTGGTACCGACTAAGCTAATTAAAAAACCTAGTGTGATTGGGTCAATAAAACCTCGGGTATTTTGTCGTGTATTTCGCATAATAGTGTTCCTCTTCAGTAATAACATGCCTTTTAAACAGTGATAGTGAGACCTCAAAGACAAACTATCACTGTAAAAAAGTTATTTAAAAGTTGTAATCGTCTTCAATTTGAACTGCAGCAACGGCTTGAACTTGTGTTTGAGCTGCTGATACGTTTTCAACATTGTCGGTATTACGTACAGTTAAAGCCGTAGTAGTACCAAGTAAGCTTATTAAAAATCCAAGTGTGATTGGGTCAATAAATCCGCGTGTATTTTTTACGTTTTTCATAATAAATCTCCTAGTCGTTAATTTCAGTTAGTCTTAAAAGACTTGTTTGTGTCTCTGTTTGCTTATGTTGAGTTAATATTAGACTATGCTTATACGGATGATAATAGATGTAAATGACATATGTTTTATTACGTACAGGAATATATCATCCAATAAAGTGTGATCTTCATCACTAAATAACTGATTTTATTAAACTTTTGAATGAATATTGTGCAGTATTGAGAGGTTAAATAACGTTTAAAAAACTTAAAAATAAGTTAAAAATTAGGTTTAAATGAATAAAACGATGTAATTTGCCAGTGAAATTTATCGGAGTAAGCAGTGTCAGGAGCATTGTTGTTAGAATAGAGCCCTTTTTCCTCGATGGAAATTACACGTGTTCCGATACAGGCGCGTACAATTGCACACGAGAGTTGCTGGATGTAAAATTTCGAATGATTTACGTTAACTGAAACACTGTGTACGGTAAAAAAATATTTATAGGATTTAATTGATGGTTAAAGTAATGGCAAACTTGAAAAGTGTTGGTTTTACCCTCTGGTTTAAGAATCGAATGGATAATGAAATGGCCGCGGTTCATGATATTGCGCGAGTTATATCAGTACACAAAGATAGTTATGTAGTAACTAATGGTAATAGTGACATTTTTGCTGAAATAACGGGTAATCTTTCTTATAGCGCAAATTCAGCCGCTGATCTTCCAACTACCGGCGATTGGGTATATGTTGATTTTTATGATGACGATACTCTTGCCATAATCCACGGAATATTTCCACGACAAACTTTATTAAAAGGAAAACCTCAGGTAAACAGGTGGACTTTCAGTTGATTGCAGCCAATATTGATGTTGCCTTTATTATACAATCCTCTGACTATAATCTTAGACGTTTAGAGCGATATCTGGTGATGGTTAATGACAGCGGAATTGTTCCAATAATACTGTTGAGTAAGTGTGACTTGGTAGCCAAGCATGAACTTGATGAAATAAAGAAAAGAATTTCGAGTATCTCTGCTGGAACAGCTGTTATTGCATTTAGTAACGTCACTGGTGATAAAATTGACTTCATAAGTGACTCGCTATAACAAGGACAAACCTATTGTTTAATAGGCTCGTCAGGTGTTGGGAAAACCAGTCTTTTAAATAGTATTGTGGGTAGTAAACGTTTTGAAACACAATCTGTGACTAAAAAAGAAAACAAAGGCAGGCATACTACCACAATCAGCTTTTAACGATATGTCTTACTCTGAAAAAGGCAGAAGGATAAAAATTATTGGAAGTTAATTAAATCTACAATTAAGAATAAAAACAAACGATAATAGTCTATAAATTTATAACTGTCCTTGGTTTATACAAAAGCCAATAAATTTTAAATTAATATTAAATAGGAGAACTACAAATGGCTCAATACATTATTTCATATTTAGGCGGTAATCAACCTTCCACACCTGAAGAAGGTCAACAGCATTTCGCAAAGTATAAAGAATGGTTATCTTCATTAGGTGATTCAGCTGTTAGCCCAGCGAATCCATTTAAAGATACTTGCACTATAAATTCTGACGGAACGATTATAACTGAAAGTACAACATCTATGTCTGGTTTCACCATCATTGAAGCTGATTCTATGGCTGCCGCATTAGACGTTGCAAAAGCGTGCCCGTTTCTTGATATCGGTGGTTCACTTGAGGTTTCGGAATTAATGGTTATGCCGGGTTAATCAAGGAATCGGCTTGTTTCCCTTTACTTTGAACTTATTATTCAAACTTAATTATTGAATAAAAAAACTGAAATTGAAACTGAGTTTGATTATGATAATGTCTATGTGAAGCCTAAATAAACTCATTAGTTATAAAATGATAAGTTAGTAAATTATCTGAAACGTGGAGTAATGATTTTAGTTTTTTATATAAGTTATATTGATATCTAATTGTCGCTAAATCCTTTCTTGTTATATTTCGACTTGCCATAAATTAAAACCAACTATAAAAATATAGATACGTTTTGTTACAATGTTATTGTCAAACTAGGTTTTTCTTTGTAAATGAATTTTATTTTTGATACATCTCGTTACACTCTTGTTATAGTTTTTTATAATTTCCTATTAGTGTTATTTTGATTTTTAAAAAATGTGACTTAAGTTTATAAATTAAATGTGATACTAACTGTTACAATATTTTTTTAAAAATCATTTTTATAAATATTTAAATATAACTCTCAAAATAGCTTTGTTATGTAAAATAATAAATGTATTTAGCTGTAATTTTTTTAAAAAGTGCTTTGATTGT
>CAYQUC010000099.1:0-11703 GCA_964420605.1 uncultured Thioalkalispiraceae bacterium
GTGCTACGACTACCGTGGCAACCACTACAGGTTTTAGGCGTGCCTTCAAAAATACCGCGCTTATGACAGGAGTCACAACGTAACTTCTTGTGGGCACCATCAATTGGAAAGCCTGTTGTATAATGGTCGAAGTTACTCGTTACTTTTTCAGCAAAAGCTGAATTTAGTTGAGTAAGCAACAAACTAATAAATACTAATTGAATAACAAAAAAAACGGTCGTTATTTTTTGTTTTTCTACAGTTTTTAATGATGCGCGATTACTTGAAATAGTCGTCATGGCTGTACAAATCCTGTTGTTTTTTATTCTAATTTGAAAAAAAGGCGAACGCAGTGCCACCCAATATAATCATATAAGGTGTAATGTTAGATTAAACTGCAATCATTGCATGAACGTGAGTCTCAAAATTTGATATTGTTTTGGCAATTTGATCACAAATAGTAATAAAAATTACAAATTTTAGATTTGTATTCGTTATATTCAACAAGTTTGAAAAACCGTTTAAAAGCAAGGATATTAATGATGTTAACGATTGGTTTTGTTATGTAAAAAATTAGATTCGTTATAAAAATTAAATACTGATTCTAAGATACTAAAGTGGCATAAATAATGCCATGTTAAATCAAAATTGAAATAAAAATCTAGCTCAAACATGGCATCCATGCGAACAAAGCCATTAAATTACTAATCCCAACTTGAGTCACGCGGTGAGTGTTCCGGTTTGGATTTGTGACACAGTCCAGCACAATCTTTAAGTGCGACCACACTGGCATTTTTGTGTTCGTTTGCTTGGTATTTATTTCGATGGCATCCAGCACAATACGGTTTCAAACTTGAATCTCGCCACTGGATAGTCGCGTTATTGTTTTTATGACAATTTTTACAGCGCAAGCGATTACCGTGATTTGGATATAAGCCACTGTGTTGATATCGAGCCGGTTTCCAACCACGAGTTGAATGACAAATATCGCATTGTGTCGCGGTACTAAAATGGCCACTGTTTTGTGGTGTTGCAGAACCACCCGGAGTGTGGCAACTAGAACAAATACCTGCTGCTGCATCATGCGTAAAACTGGCCGGTTTCCAGCCTCGTGTTTTATGGCACACTTCACAGCCGGCCGAGGTCTGAACATGGCCGGTTTTTGGTTTTCCTGTTGCTGTAATACCGTGGCACTGATTGCAATTACTCACTATACTATCATGCACAAATTTGGCGGGTCGCCAGCCGCGGGTGCTGTGACAAGCATCACACGTTGCAGATGTTTGCACATGCCTTGCCGATTTACCTCGGGCTTTAATACTGTTATGACAATTGGCACACGGTTGTGCGACATTACTATGGCTAAATCGAGCCGGCCGCCAGGCAACTGTTCGATGACAATCATCGCAGACGTTACTACTGGCAACATGCCTTGCTGATTTACCACGAGCATTTTGATTATTGTGACAGCTATTGCACGAGCCATTGATTGAACTGTGATCTACCCGAGCTCCGGTCCAGCGCTTTTCAGTGTGGCAGTTATCACAGGATTCTGAACTCTTTATGTGGTTTGATGATAGCTTTGAAATTGCAATATTACTCGATGCAGCATGACAACCAGTACATTGGGTGGGAGTACCTTTAAATTGGCCTCGATTATGACAGGTTTCACATTTAGCACGTTGGTGGGCACCATTAAGAATAAAATTGGTATCAAAATGGTCAAAATTCTTACTGAGAACAACTGCGTGAGTGACTTGCATTGGCAGCCATACGGCTAATAGCGCCATAAATAGCTGTTTTGTTAATGGCTCTCGAGTAGTATTGGCGCGATTAAATACAAGTAAAATAGTGCAGATAGACCGAATCATTTGAATCCCCATCACTTAGTTGTCATTATTGCGTCACTATCCTTGAGCCTCTTACTGCTTATATCGACTAAATAATAACCAGCTTTACCGCCCAAGCGTGATGCACATCACACCTTTTTGTAAAATACAAATAGTAATAATTACGCTAACGACACAGTTAGCCATTAGTTTTTAGTGGTATTTAACATAACCTTGAAATGATTTGGTTATTAATTCACCTGTGAAATATTGTTGAAATGGATTTTATGTAAGATGACGGTTTAGTTGTGGATTTAAATATACTTAAACAAGGATTTCGAATGTTTCATCAAAAACCGGGTTCTATCGTTACAGTTTTAATATTGTCACTGTCACTTTTTGCATTAACAGCCTGTGGCGGTGGTGCCACTGCACCAGAAGGGCAAACTTCTGCAACGCAACAATCTAGTGATACAACTGCGCCATTGATAGTTTCATCGTCGTTAGATTCTACTCCGGTAGATTATAGTAAAGTGATTACGGTAACGTTCGATGAAAACATAACCGCGACAAACACTGATGTGGTATTACATTTAGTTCCAGGTCAAAATGTAGCATTGGTGACTATTCCAACAACGGTAAGTATCAATGGTGCCGAACTAACCATTACACCGAACGCCTCAACAACCACACCGTTGTTAGCCAGTACAAATTACCATTTGGTTTTGAACAGTTCAATTACGGATAATGCCGGTAATCAGATTACAGAAAAACAATATTCGTTTGTTACATCCGCTACGCCAATAGCACAACAACCTGATACCACCGCGCCAAAAATTATGTCCTCATCTGTGGCGACATCACCGGTTGATTTTACTAAAGCAATAACCGTTACCTTTGATGAAAATATCACTGCAACGGCTGCTGATATTGTATTGCATAAAGTTCCAGGCCAAAATGCAGCAATGCTCGTTGTGCCAACCACGGTTAGTGTGAGTGGTGCAATAGTAACAATTACACCAAACGCATCTGGCGCTACGCCGTTATTAGCCGAAACTAATTATCATCTAATTTTAAAATCAACGATTAACGATATCGCAGGCAATGCCTTTGTTGAACAAGCGTTTTCATTTAGCACGACGGCTGTTAACAACGGTGGCGGAAATGGTGGTGGTAATAATGTTACCAAGACAATTACCTTTATCGAATTGAATGATTTACACGCAAACTTAGTACCGCACACAGAAATGATTCGTCAAGGTCACAGTCAAAAAGTTGTGATCTCAGAACGCGGTGGCCTAGTTCGAATTGCCGCTAAAATTGATGAAATACGAAAAACAAATCTTAAGCGAACTGCGGTTAACAGTACTATCTTAATGAACATTGGTGATACGTTTCATGGTGGTGCTGAAGCAATGTTCTCCGTGGGTAATGCTATAGTTGGACCAGTGAACGCTTTAGGAATTGATATTGCTGTTCCGGGGAATTGGGATTTTGCTTATGGACCACAAGTAACCAACTTTCGTTATGGTGTACTAGTCGACCCAGGTGACTCAGTTACTAAGCAGAAACAAGTTAAAAGACCCAATTTTATTTCTTTAGCTGCAAATGCAATATACAAAACACCGACATTTGATGTGACACAGACTGCAGATTATTTAAACCTAGATCCAAATATCCGTCGAGATAACGCAGTTCGAGGTGGGATGGTGCGAGTGTTTAGCGAGCTCATAGCAAATATCAATAACGATGCGCTTGGTCAACCGATAACAATAACACCTAATAATCCAGTCGCCTTTTTACCGGCTACTAATGTTCAAGTCGTTAATGGCGTTAAAGTGGGTTTTATTGGATTAACATCGGATATTGTAAAATTAATGCATCCTCTAATGGCATTAAATATTGAATTTACACAAGGCAAAGCAAACTATGTTGCCCTAGTGAGTCGTCTTGCCACTACATTACGCTCTGTTGATAAAGTCGATTTAGTTGTTGTGATGAGTGAGTTAGGTATACAAAAAGATTTAGCCATTGCTGAATTACTACCGAGCAATGCTGTTAATATTATTTTCTCTGCCCATACACACGAGTTAACAACAACAATGGAAACCACAAAAAGTGGAACCATCGTTGTAGAAGCCGGTAATGATACTTTCTTAGGACAAATGGACGTTACGTTTGATAGTGCTAACGTGCCAAGTTATAACTGGACGATTCATCCGATTGATAATTCAATCGTTCCTGATATGACTGTCCCCTATATTAAAAATGTTCAAGATCGCGTAACACAAGCACGTGATCGTTTTTTAACTGTGGATAATGCCGATACAAATACTTATATCAGCATTCCCCAAGTAACACTAAACGGCGCTAGTGGAAATAATAATTTAGTTTTACCACAGGAATTAAAGTGGCCTCTTAATTTTACGGTCGGTAATACACCGGTACCGTTGGATCGTCGGAACGCATTAGAAAGTAATTTTAATAATGCCATTACGGACATGCTCCGAACTACACAAAAGACCGATCTTGCCGTAACCCCAGGCTTTCGTTTTGATAGCGCTGTGATGCCAGCACCATTAGCAACAGATAATTGGGTTACTGAAAATAATGTGATATTAACCGGTGATATATCAATTGCGGATGTCTATCGATTTTTGCCCGCACCGTATTTCCTTGCCACTGCCGATACCACTATTTTAAATATTAAGAGGGTTTTGGAAGGCGGTTTGGATAAAACATTTGCACCTTCTCCGGCTATATTTAATCAAGAAGGCGGCTGGATGTTTGGTTATTCAGGTTTAAAAATAAATGTTGATTTAACGAAACCACTTGGTCAGCGTGTTCAAAAAATTATCGCTAATTATGTAAATGCGAATACCAACATAGCCGTAGATGATGTTTTATTTGATGCGACACTTGTTTTGAAAAACGCATCGCCATTTCCATTAGGCGATACCTTAGCAATCACCATTGCAGGTTGTGGTCGTCCATTTGATTTGCCAAATTTACTGTGCAGTATGCCTGGTTTTACAACTGTAACTGCGGTCACCACTGGTGCTACGGGTCTTGGTCCTAACGCCAATAAATATGCTGTAAGTGATTTCTTTATTGATAACATTGGTTTGATACTCGATGCTACTGTCGTATCAACCCGTAAGGATATTACTGATGTCAGTGCTACACCAATGTGGCCTGGCAGTGAGTTTGTACAACCATTACGTGGTGTTCTTTTAGTTCAATAGAGACTAGCCCCCAGTTGATTACCCAACTGGGGAGTAAATTTTTTGTCCTTCATTCCTAAGATTTAAAACACATATTCCGTCATTTAAAATTGGGCAAATAAAATAAGTCGATTGATGGTGAGTTAGATAAACTCATTATTTTGAATTAATCCCTGATGACGGCTCGACCTTGGGTAGTTTACTTGGAGCTGCTTGAAACCCAGGTAAATTAGAGCGAGCGGGTAAATGTGGCTTAGGCCAATAGTATGGATCGTGACGATAATCCGTTTTTGAGCCAGCTTTAATTTCTTTTTTTATTCTTACTGACGAACTTTTCTTTTTCGCTTTTTGTTTTATTGAAGCGGCTTTATTTTTCTTATCTATTTTGTTAGCGGCATCAATGTTTTTGTTTGCCTGCTGTTTCGCTTCATTTATTTCACTCTCGGTAGGAGCCGGTACAATAGGAACCGTTGTGACATGCTTCGAGCCTGGTACTGGCTTATCTGAATAAGTGATATTACCGTCTTGGTCTATTGATTTAATGAGTTCAGTTGCAATAAGCTGTTGTGACGAAGTCAACAATAGGTAGCTTAACGCCATTAATGGCATCGGAGTTAATAATTTTTTAAATTTATAAAGCATAAATTTGTACCTTGTTGAAAGGTGCATGATTGTTAAATATACTCGGGATATTCTGGATCAGCAAATAACTAGAGGTAGTTTGCTTAAAATCTGTGCATTAATTAGTCATATTACTACTCTACAGGTTGGATATCTTCAACGGTAATTTTCATAACCAATACTAAACTCACATTATGGTGTTTCAGCAAATAATATTACGAATGGCATTTGGTTCGACCAAGCAGCTTATTTTAGCGCTAGTTTATTTTATTGCTGGTGGTAGCATAATGTTACTGGTTTTGGCTGTGTTATATCTCAACAATGGTTCCGAGCTTAAGGTGTGGCATAGTGCTAATTTAGATGAAGAATTTACAGTAAACACTGCAGTTAATAGTTTTTCGGAATATCGAGCATTAGAAAAACGATTATTTAAACAGCTTGACGAGCGGGTGTATGCAAAAATATCTGCGCATGATAAAACAAAAATTAACCGTTTTCATTCAGGCAGTTTGACCGATCCCAATCAATGGCAGACGAATTGGAACCAGAGTTTCGAATTAACCGTCAAACAACCACGTGTCGGTATTGTACTCATTCATGGATTGTCGGATTCACCGTACAGTCTTCGCAGTATTGGTCAAAAATTACATTCAGATGGCGCTTGGGTAACTGGCCTGAGGGTACCGGGACACGGTACCGCACCGGTGGGGTTGGTTAATGTTACCTGGCAAGACATGGCAGCAGCAGTCAAACTTGCAGTAAAACACGTGCGTGAAAAAATTGGTACTAAGCCATTGTATATTGTGGGCTATTCAAACGGTGGAGGCTTGGCTGTGCAATACGCACTGACTAGCCTGCAAGACGAAAGTTTGCCAATGGTTGAGGGCTTGGTGTTAGTGTCTCCTGAAATTGGCGTGACAAAACTTGCAAAATACGCCATTTGGCAGGAGCGACTAGGGCAGTTGCTGGGCTTGGATAAAATGCAGTGGAATTCAATTTTGCCTGAGTACGATAGTTTTAAATATAACTCATTTGCAATTAATGCTGGGCGACAAGCTTATGAACTGACGCAGCAGATTCAACTGCAAATAACACAATTAAACACCAGCGGTGATCTAGCTCGAATGCCCTCTATATTGGCTTTTCAGTCAATAGTTGATGATACCGTCACTGCTCAAGCTTTGCTTGATGGTTTATTTCAACGTTTGCCTGCAGCAAAACATGAACTAGTGGTATTTGATATCAACCGTTCGAGCAATATTGAGCCATTGTTAATTAGTAATCCAACGAACTGGAGCGATAGGCTATTGCATACGGTGCAACAATCTTATGAAACAACATTAATTACCAATGTCAGTTCAGACAGTAGGCAAGTTGTTGCGCGTTTATATGCGCCACACCATAAAACCATAACCGATTGTCTGCTTAGTGAAGAGTGGCCAATTAATTTGTATTCTTTATCTCACGTCGCGCTACCATTTTCAGCTAATGATCCTTTATATGGTGCTAACAATAGTTCCTTGAATACTTCATCGAATACTTTTTTGGCGATTGGTAATATCGCGTTACGTGGTGAACGCGGTATTTTGAAAATTGCAGAAGCCGATTTATTGCGACTGCGCTGGAATCCATTTTATAATTATTTAGAGCAGCGTATTGAAGCGTTTATTGGTGTGTCAAAAATAACAACTAATGGTTCAGGTGATAATAGCAAATGTGAACGTCATCAAACAGAATTGGAGGAGGGATAAGCCCATCCTCCACAACAGAATGTGATTGAACCATTTTTTAGTGTTTTAAGCGTCCGAGTACAATGACTTCGACTCGTCGATTTTGGGCTCGACCTTCTTCAGTTTGATTACTTGCTATTGGTTGACTTTCACCAGCACCGACGGTCATGATTTTACTAGGATCAACTCCTGCTAATATTAAGTTTGTCCGAATTGTTTCAGCACGTTGTTTCGATAACCGTTGGTTTTTCTTTTTATCACCAACATCATCGGTATGGCCAATAATTTCAATGTAAACTGCGCGGGCTAATTGTTTTTTTGCGGCGATTTTATTTTTATCAAGTAGTTGTTTACCGCGTAAGGTTAGCTCGCTACTTTTACGTGGAAATAATGCCACACTTGGAAAACGCATAACATCAAGAGCGCGTGCTTCAGCAAAGATGATAACTTCAACTCGACGGTTTAGTGCTCGACCGCTCTCGGTTTCATTCGTGGCGATAGGTTCTTTAGCTCCTAAGCCCACAATACGCAATTTTAAAGCCGGTATACCACCAGCGATTAAATAATCGCGAACTGCGGCAGCACGGTTTTTTGATAAATCAAGATTGTATTTTTCTTTACCGTGATTATCGGAATGACCAACAATAATCGCAACGTAGGCTTTTGTTATTTCAGGTTTTATTTTGGCTCGATATTCCTGAAAATTTTGTTTACCGATAGTTGTTATCTCAGCGCTGTCGGAGGTAAACATGGATGCCGCCGGAATAATAAACGTTGAGAGTACACCGGTTGAATCACCTTTAGTGATTTCAATTGGTGCTTTGAGAACAACATTGTCACAGCCAACAATAACGGCATTTTTTGGCTTCCAGTAACTTGATCGAACACACTCACCATACGAACTGCGTAATATTGAACCTTCTGAATCTGTGACATAGCCTGGAATTAATTCGCGTTCGGCATAAACTGTATTGCTTATCAACACGATACTGGCCAGTAATCCTACGATTGAATAACGAAATATATTACTTTTTATAAACATTGTGCACTCCCTATAATTAGTTTAATGAAATTATAGTTAGTGTTGTTGTTTTTGAAAGTTGATTTTAGTAATTATTTTGAGTTTACTATTTGAAATGTAAGGGAATAAAGGCAATGACAAATAATAATTAAATATTAGCGGCTTTGTCGTTTGTTTGGTACTAATTATTTTTTGGTGCTTCTAATACAATAAATATTTTAGAAGCACCGTTATGGATAACGTTTTTAAAATGACATTTTTGTTATTTTGAAATTGTATCCAACATTTCAATGTAAAGAGGTTTTAATAAGTCCGCTGCTTCTTTTAAGTTGGGGTTTGGGTATAGGGTGGTCATAAAAATTGGGTCCAATAATGAAATTTCTGTTTTACCTGCTTTTTTATACACGCCCATACTGCCGCATGGGAGTAAGGCACTAACTTTGAGTCCTGCCTTCCAAGCTTTTTTACCCGCCGCTTTAACACAGAATTTAATTAACACTACTTGCCCTTTTTTTACTTTATAGTCGCCAAGATATATCCAGTGTTTTTTTTCAGCAAAAGCTTTTACTGATTTAACAACATCCGAAATTGAATTTGACGTTGTCTTTAACATAAAAATATCATCAGGTGATTCTGCTGACCAAGCGACACTGCTTGTAAATAATGTAATGGTGAATGCGGTGATAATGCTAAGAAGGTACTTATGAGTATAATTCATTTGGGATTCGTCCTTTATTGAGATTAAATATTAATCGTGATTTTCATGTGATTGCTGGGCGGGGGGGGAAACAATAACAAAGAAAAATAGCTAGTTAGTATTATACGGTAATACCGATAGTTTTAATTGTTGACGATCACTCTTTGGTTATATTATCGACTAAACCAACAAAAATTTATAAAATTATGAGAACAATATTTGTTTAAAAATAAATCGAATTGAAGGTCAATTTTGAACAATTCTAATCATCCTTTAGCCGTTTAATTTTCAGCTTTTAAAGTGACGTTGTTTTTTACATAACGTTCAAAAAAACGAAATTCACAAAAAGTTTCATTTTTTTATTCATTGTGTGATCCACACAACATGGAACTGAAAAATTTTTGAGAACCAGTTTTACGAAAAAATGATTGTATAGCCTAGTATTGTAACGTACAGGAATGCGTGGCTACATGTGGCTATATGTTCCTATATCTAGTTAAAAAAATAGAACAAAAAATAAACAGGGATTGCATAACAATGGCTAATTTTTCAAGTACGATTTCATTATTTGAAACAACTAATAATAGTTTAAAATTTAATCGATTATTTTTTAGTATACAAGTAGTATTATTTTGTATTTTGGTTAGTCAGTTTAATCCAGTTTTTGCTGATAAGGTCACTAATAATTTTGATCATTACCTCACGGGTTTCCCGATTGAAGGTGCGCATAAACGATTGCGATGCGATTCCTGTCACCAGCGTGGTATTTTTGAAGGAACGCCTAAAACCTGCTCTGGCTGTCATAGTAGTCGTGCTACGATATCAAGCTCAAAAAAATCAAGTGGACATATCCGCAGTACCAATAATTGCGATAGTTGCCATACAGATAAAACATGGTCAAATGCCCGCATGGACCATAATGCAATAACGGGCTCTTGTTTAGCCTGTCATAATGGTAGCGTCAAAAATGCTGCACGCAAAAAATCCGATCATGTTCAAAGTAGTGATCGTTGTGAAAATTGTCATACTACTCGACGTTGGAAACCGGCTCGTTTCTTCCATACAAATATTGTTTCTAATTGTATTGTTTGTCATACCAGTATTCGAGCTAATGCTTCAAAAACTAAGGGTAAATCAACGAATCACGTACAGAGTAATAATCAATGTGAAGAGTGTCATGCTAATTTTAAAACATGGAAAGGTGGCAAGGTAGACCATAGTACTATTACTACGGGCTGTAGTAACTGCCATACGGGTTCTACACCGGGTAAGTCTAAATCAGCAACTCATATAACGTCATCACAACGATGTGAAAGTTGTCACAGCCCTTTACGTAGAGATTGGGATAACGCCAGAATGGATCATGCGGAAGTTTCTACAAACTGCGTTAGCTGTCATGCTGATAGCCGAGCAAATGTAGAAAGCATGAAAGGTAAGAATAGTACTCATCTTCAAAGTAGCTCAGTTTGTTCAGATTGTCATACCAGTTTCTCCACATGGAAAGGTGGTAAAGTTGATCATGGAACTATTACTACCGGTTGTGTTACCTGCCATAACGGCAGTACCAAAGGGCTTGCAAAGTCTAGCAGTCACATAGCAACCTCATCTTCTCTTTGCGAAACTTGTCATGATGTAAAATCCAATCCTGTCGTTGCAGATTGGACTAATTTCGCGAAAGTGGATCATGATTTAGTAACAGGAACTTGCGTATCTTGTCATGATGGCTCTACTAAAGGCGCTAAAGTAGAATCAACTCATATTATTTTATTAGTGAAAAATAATTGTGAGGCTTGCCATAGTAGTAACGGTACGAAGAGTTCGTGGAAATTACCGCTCACAATGGATCATTCTCTAGTATCGACTGTGTGTGTTAATTGCCATTCAGGAAACCGAGCAAATGAAACGAAAATGCAGGGCAAGTCTGTAAACCATCTTCAAAGTAATAATGTTTGTTCTGATTGTCACACCAGTTATGTCACTTGGAAAGATGGCACCGTGGATCATAGTTTGATTGTTGATGGTTGTAATAAATGCCATAACGGTTCAACTAAAGGCCTAAGTAAAATAGGCATTAAACACATAGCAAGTAGTAATTTATGTGAAACTTGTCACACTGCGAACCCACAAAAATGGAACCCCATAAAAGTCGTTGATCACACTCAAGTAACTGGAACTTGTGTAACGTGTCATAATGGTACAACGAAAGGGCAAAAATTAGAGCCAACACATATACCATTAGTGGTATCAAATCGTTGTGAAGCTTGTCATGAAAGCAATGGCACTCGTAGCTCATGGAAATCGCCATTTACCATGGAACACAGCGTAGTATCTACCGTGTGTATCACTTGTCATACCAATAACCGTGCTAATGAAGCTAAAATGCAGGGTAAAACTACTAACCATATACAAAGTGGTACGGTCTGTTCCGAATGCCATTCAAGCTTTACCACTTGGAAAGGTGGCAAGGTTGATCATAGTAATATTACGACGGGTTGTCTCACTTGTCATAATGGCAGTACTTCGGGTCAAGCAAAATCGACGAGTCATATTCAAACAAGCAGTAATGTGTGTGAAAGCTGTCATACCACTAACGCCAATCCAG
>CAYQUC010000100.1:0-8794 GCA_964420605.1 uncultured Thioalkalispiraceae bacterium
TGCTAAGTTGGAACTTATTTTATGAGTATCTTTCTCAAGTACACTGTTAGTAAATGTCAATATTAAGCATATATAGTTTGGTAACTGAAAAAATACTTAAATATAATGAAGTTTAAAAATCTAGAATCAAAAAGAGTTATCCTAAGGGAATTAACTGAGGCTGATTCGATTCCATTATTTGAAGTTTATTCAGATAAAAAAGCCATGAAATATTGGGATTCGGTAGCGCACACCGAAATAGCAAATACCACTGATATGATTTGTAGAATGCGTAAGGCATGGTGCAATAAACAGGGGTTGTCGTGGGCTTTGGTTTTAAAAAATTCGCAACATTTCATCGGACAATTTAGCATCCACAGTTGGGATAGAAACAGTTGTGACGCTAAATTGGGTTACATTATTAATCCAACATTTTGGGGTTTTGGATACGGTACTGAAGTTCTTAAATTAGTTTTGGATTTTGGCTTCAATGAGCTGTGCTTAAACAGAATTATTGCTGAGATCACGCCAGAGAATATTCAGTCATCCACGATTTTAGTCAAAAATGGGTTTAAATTAATTGAATGTAAAAAAGATGATTTGTTCCTTAATGGCGTTTATTCTGATACTGCTGTTTATGCTTGTGTTAAAAGTGTCAAATAAATTTATTCAAAATAAAGGATTTTCAGGTAACAAAATGCAATAATTCTCTGATTGGGTAAAACAATTATGTTAGATTTATTATGACTCTCTATCAAACACTATTATTACTTGCCGCTATTTTTCCATTGTTGATTTATAGCGATTACAAAGAAAAACATAAAGCCGATACTGATCCGGATATTGAGTTTGATCTTAATAGTCGCAGCAGTGGTTTTGTTTTAAGTTTTGCTCCATTCTTAGCTTTATTTTACACCGAGCATTTCTGGATTACGCTGATCTATTTAATACCGTTGTATTTATATTTTGGGTTACTGATGTATATCGCGAATAAAAAACAATGGTGTCCATTTTTTGTGACGGATATTGCTGTCTACGGTAGCAGCGGTTTGATGGTAACTGTTATAGCTTATTTTATTTGGTTTCATGAAGGAGTGTTGTCACCACAGGAGACAGAAATGGTTACCGTGGAGACAAAAAATATGGCATCTGTCGTTTGGCCATTTTATGTTATGACCGGTTTATTTATTGTTGGGTTTCTTATAAATAGACTAGCGCCTAAAAAAAATCGCTCTGAAGCTAATTCGGCCTTTATGATGGTGGCAATACAAGCAATAAGCTATCCGATATTAGCATTGTTTACTGATTACTATTGGTGGACTATGCTGGCAGGGCTGGTTGCATATGCAGTTGCGTTACCAATAATATTGCGTGCTTTACCCGACAGTTCACGTGGCGGAATTGGTTTTGTTTTGGGCTATATTTATATGATGGCCGCTACTGGTAGTATCTTGCTTTATGCTTTTTTGTTTTAAATTATAAAATACACCACACTCTACATTATACTAGAGTGTGATATTAGTTCGTTACGGAAATAACGATGTTTCAAATACATGCACTAAACCGGCCATTTTAACGGCAGGAGTTGTGGTATCACCTTTATGTTCTGCAACAACAAAAGTAGAGCCATCAGGACTAAATGCAATGAAGTTACTGAAATTGTTACTTCTACCCGGTGCAACCAATAATGCGCCAGTTGTCGGCGTTACTGACCAGTCTATACCTGATCGTGAATACAATCTAACATGCCCCTGACCAAAACCAATAGTTGTTTTGCCCAGTAGTGCACCTACTGCTAAAACAGTACTGTTTGTATTAAATGTTATTGAATATCCAAAAGTAGAATTTTCGTTAGTGGAGTTTGCAATTGGAATTATAATTGGACCGCGTACGGGAGGATTGCTCCAGCTATTGCTATTTTTAATGAATAGTTCAACAGTGCCATTATCAGTGAGACCAACTGGATCATCGCCCTTATGTTGACCAACGGCCAAGGTCGTATCATCTGGACTAAAAGCAAGTGCCGCACCAAACCGATTGCGGTTAGCGGGTACAACTGCGGTAAGTACCGGACCGGTTAGCCACGGTATGGCATTGGTTGTTAATATAAATAAATTAACTTTACCGATATCAAGGGTAGTAGCAGAATCACCATAGTATTCTCCAACAGCGAGTGTTGTACCATCCGAGTTAAACGCGATTGGAAAGCCAAATGCATTATTTGAATTTGCTATTGTCGGGGCTAATGTTTGCGCTAGTATTGGGGCATTGTTCCAACTGTTACCCGAACGTAAATATAACCTGACTTTACCGCCTCCAGTGGTGCCATCACCATAAGAGTTGTTGCCGCCATCGCCGACTGCCAGAGTAATATTATCTGGGCTAAATGCTAAATAGGAGGCCTTTATGTTGGGTATAACAGTACCGCGAATAGGAATATTGCTAGTCCAATCGGTGCCATTTTTAAAAAATAGTTGGACAGATTTTCCTGAGAATCCTTCACCAATGGCTAGCGTACTGTTGTCAGGGCTAAACGCAATTGAGTTTCCAAAATAAAAGTTTTGGTTGATTGACGTTGAAACTAATAAGGGACCGAGTATCCAGTTGCTGCCAACCTTGGAATACAATCGAACACTACCGGCATTAGTAAATGCTAATTGAGTGGCGTGTGGTTCGCCTACAGCCATAGTTTTTCCATCGCTACTAAATGCGATAAAACTACCAAATAAATTGTCGAGTAATGGTGTGGTCGACTGTAGAGTTTGGCTTGGCTTTATTACAACTGCGGCAGGGTCAACCACAGGAGTTACGGCATTACTTAACGCCGGTAAACTTTTACCAACGGCATTAACTGCGACTATTCTATAAATATGTTTGATACCATTTTGGGCTTTTGTATCGGTAAACGTTAAGTTGTTAACTGCTAGGTTAGTGGCTACTGGCAGAAAAGTGACTTGATTATCGATTGATTTATCAATGGTATAACTCAGGGGTTGTTCCACTGAATTGGGGGCAAGCCAGGTAAGGGTGACGCTATTGTTTCCAGCGACTATATTGCTAATTCGAGGAGCACCAGTGACAGCAGGTGGTTTTGCAGAAACTGCAGCGCTTCTTGCTGGTGCGCCTGAGCCTGCTGAGTTAACAGCAATAACTTGGTACCGTATTGATTGACTCGGTAGCGCCGTTTTATCGGTGATGGAAAATTGGGTATTTGGAATCACGCCAAAAGAATCAACAAATGCGGCAGTGCCAATTGATTTTTCGACTCGATAACTCACGACTTGATTACCGGTGACCGGTGCCTGCCAGTTGAGTGTTATTAAGTTAGTGCCGGGAGTTACTCTTATTTTTTGAGGTGGGCCCGGAACAATAATGATTTTTTGTGGTGTTACGGCTTTGCTTAGTGTTGATTTACCACGGCCAATATCATTAACAGCTGTAACACGGTAGACATGGCTTTTTCCATTTTCTGCGGTATCGTCAGTTATCGTAAGAGTCTCGCTTGGAACCATTGCGTTTACTGTTGTGAAATCTAGTCCATCAACAGACTTTTCAACGATAAAGTGTGTTGCACCAGCACCATCCAATGCGGTTTTCCAACTGACTGTGATGCTTGCATCGCCCGGGATGGCAATAACTTCGAGTGGTTGATTTGGAGCGGTGATTGCGTTTTGACCACACACTGCAGTTTTGCCTGTTGTTATAGGGCCATAGTTGACGGTTGCAAAAACCCACTTACAGGTCGTGGACATGATATTACCCGAGGTGTCCTGAATATTTTGTATGGTGATTTGGTACTTGGTATTGGACACTAACGCATTTGAAATTGGTTTAATTGTTAATATGTTGGTGCTTTGGTCGAAGACATAGGGATCACTATCTTTTAACTTTACATTATCATTTATAATTAACTTATTATTGACAAATCGTTGGATAAAGACTTGATCGATATCGATTTTTGTAATTGCTTCATTAAACTGGACGCGGATGAAAAAGCTGGGATTCACGCCAGTTTGTTCTGAACTTGGTATTGTCGACACTACAAATGGTGCATCCATGTCGGCTGGTGGTGCTTCTGGAATATCACCGCCGCCACCGCCGCAAGCACTTAGTATGGTAATAATTAACAGCAATACTACACGATGAAATAAACCGTTAAGCAAAAAAGTCATAGATAACCTCAGGTTATAGTGGGCTAGAGAAAGGCATAAACTAGACCCTGAGATTCGATCGGTACATCATCCTGGTATAGCTATAAAACAACTCCATTTCCTTAGCGTTAAATAATTGTAATTAACACGATAGAATACGTTTTAAACTGATGATTTATAGTACAGAGCGGTTAATTATTTGTAAAGTAGCGATAACGAAACTGTGGATTAGAGTGGACTTAGTGGTTTTTATAATTGTTGCGAGTACTATACGGCTAATAATTGGGGTCAATATTATATAGCCAATATTGACCCCGTAATTATTTGTTAAAATTAATCGTTGACAGTTTTCACCCCAGAAACTTCATTATGTCCATACATGATATGCATAAAAGGCTGCTCCATACCATTGGGTAAAATAAATGCGGTTGGTACTGGTGACATTATTGGACCTGTGGCTGTAATGGCCATATTCGGTAGCATTAGGTGTGTTTGTAGTTTTGAACAATCAACTGCATTATCAAACACCAGTTTATAATCCACGTCTCGTACCGCACAGGTTGTCATTAGGTGTACAACGCGGTTGTTGGCAACTTCAACATTATTAACGGACAAACTGCCTATCCCCCAAAACGCCACATATGTGAAAGCAGTTGGCATTAACTTTGTACCAATGCCGGTGGTGCCGTGTTGTACAAAATTTGTACCAACACCACCCATGACAGGGTGCTCGGGTCCGACAGGGATAATTTTATTAACTGTAACAGTGTAATTATTTAAGCCATCAGGACTGGTAAAACTGGTTGAAAAATCAACTTTATCTCGTGATTGTGGATCGTCATATACGGATTTATCTTCTACTTTTAATTTAAATTTTCCGGTAATCATTTTGTAATTATTAGAGAAAGGAGTTGGTTTTGCAGTGGTGGTCCAAGCGCTACCATCGGCATTTTTTTCACGCTCATCAAGTGCAACACCAACATGTGGTTCAAATCCTAATGGCATAGCAGGTGTTCCAAACAAAGTAGGATCTAACATACGCTTACCGGGTAAAATCCAACGAACATCACCACCGCCTTTTACTTTAATTTTTATCTCATCACCAGCAGGTGTTGCAGGGGTATTTTGAATAATTGTGGCGTTCTCATTAGCTACGCCCAGTTGGCTGTATAAACTGAAAATAGTAATACTCATAATTGATAGGGCAATATTGTTTTTATGCATAATTAGTTTCCGCTTTTGTTTGTTGTTGAAAAAGTAAGACAGTACTTAGGAGTTAAAGTTGAAATTGAGTTTAAAAACTGTGACCTAATTTTACTTTGATTAAAATATGAACAGCTAATATTAAATTTAGATAAACAGAGATAAACAAATCGTATGAGGATTTAGTGCTTAATTGTTACTGTAATTTACCTTGCCCATAATATTAACACCTACAGCATAGAAGTTTATTTTTGCGGTCTCAGTTGCATTAGCATATTAAACGTAATAGTCCGTCACATAGAGGAAAGTATTAGTGTTGATGGTGTTGTTGTTTTCTGTTCGGACCAAGTTTTTTAATGGCAAGATTATAAGTGATCAAGCTATTAATGCCTTCAGAATTTAGCGTTTAGTATTATATAGGCTGTACCTTCATTGTCGATACTCAAGTAAAGAAACTTCAGATTTTAAGAAATTACAATTTTTAATGTGTTTTCTTAGCGTAAGCTTAAACTTTTCTTAATTTAAAATTAATTATTTATTAACTAATCCTTAAAAAATAATACTGGAAGAATAATTAAACTGAATATGGAATTATTTTTTCATTAAGGTTGGCTTAATACTTAACAAAGTAAGTGCTGATAAGTTTAAGTTTTTTAAGGCGGTTTTGTAAATGTTTTTATGTTTGTATTTTAGTGATTTTAATTGTTGTTTAAAGTCTTTTTATAAAAATAAATTTTATAGGTTAATGTTCAATTTCAATTTTGTTTTTGTGAATTCACTTTAATGCTTGATATGCAGCTTTAAATGTAGAGCTAGCTCATCGAAAATATAAATCTTATATTTTTTTATTTATTTTCATCCTTCTTCTTGGTTACATTATCCCGATAAAATATTTCCTTAGTGTCATCTTTTTAAATAAATCTTCCTTTCCAATAAAATTTCAGACATGGTTTTTAGTGAAAAAATTTCCAGTGAAATTATCTGTAATTACTTTTTTATCAAAAATAAGAAAAATTATTTGTAATGAATTTTAATTGTTAACGACTAATTTGTAACGAATTACATTTTTAAAAAAAATTATTCTAATTTTAATAAAGCATTAAATTAATGAGAAGTTAAGAAATGAGTTGTTAGCGTTAAAGTTTATTTTAAATCGTTAATAACGAAGAGATGTGGGGGAAGTTAATTATAGAGTTATAACAAGGAGGTATAGAGAAAAAACAAAAATAAGTAGTAAGGAATAAGTAACAAGTCAATTAATTAAAAAAATTAACCACTAATTAGGAGAATTATTATGAATAAGAAACAACGACTTTCAAAATTAAAAATCAGTGCGGTGGCAGCTGCTTTAAGTATTGCATCGTCACCTATTTTGGCTAATCATAATGGAGAACATTTTGGTTACGATAATTCAATAGGTAATGGTACACATACACTTCCGCCAAATTGGGGAGCTGGAGCTGATGAAATTCATGGCAAGTGTCAGAATAAGTTTGCACAATCACCAATTGATTTGGCTAGAACATCAATTACAAAGAATACTGGTGATAATCAAATGCAAATTAATTATTTTTCTTCAAAATTTAATGTAGTTGCTAATGGACGCGGTGTTGAGTTTAAATATCCTGAAAAAAAAGGCGGTTCTTTATATTTAAACACAAATGCACTTACTGGAGCTAGCGTTGGACCTGAATATTTTGTGGAACAGTTTCATTTTCACGGACCATCAGAGCATGAAATTGCTAAGAAGTCATATGCAATGGAAATGCACATTGTTCATAAAAATGATGCAGGCGAATATGTTGTTTTAGCGGTTATGATTAAGCCAGATTACCGAAATACAACGAATAATGTATTGGCACCTATTTGGGATAATGTAAGCTACTTTAAATTGCCGAGAAATATTAATGTTCCGTTAGTACTAACTGGGGCCGAAAGCGCTATTAATGTTGAGAATGCGTTGCCAGGTAATAGAGATTATTATCAATATAATGGTTCGTTAACGACACCAGGTTGTGATGAGGGGGTTAAATGGCGAATATTAACAACACCGATTACAATGTCTTGGCCTCAAATTAATGCGTTTAAAGATATACTGACGGGGACTTGTTGCACAAATGGTAATAATCGTCCAATTCAAAATTAATTAGTTTGAAAAGGCTATGTTTTAAAGATTAATTGTAATATTGCAATGAAATTTAAAGGCATAAAACTGCACACTCAGTGGTTATCGAAAGAGCAAAACTATTTACTGGCATAAATTGACACTCTCTTGAAAACCGCTGATGTGCGACTCTAAGTATGTTACTTATATATTTTGCAACTTGAATTAACTAGTGTTTTTTGATTTTTTTATAATCAAGCTAATATACGTCTCTATGTTATCCTAAATATAAAGAATTTACATTATAAAAGTGAATTTCTTCAAGGTTTCAAGGGGTCAGACTCCTTGAAGATTAAGATAATCTGACCCTATTACATCAGTTTTTTAAACAGAATGTTTGCGTTTTATAGTCTTAAAGGGTTGTTTTTAATAGGAAATAGCGACATTAAGATTGAGTAATACAAACAACATTCAATTTTTATCATGAGGTTAAATTATCGAGTTTCCTTTTAAATCTACTGAAACACAGGATTTTAAAACCGTTGTGCTTCTAATATTTGTGATTTTGGTTCGATAGGTACAACTATGATGGGCGTTTTATAGCTTGATGTAGAAGCATAAATTTGACCGCGACGTAGTACTAATTTTTTAAATTCATTTTTGGACAACTGTTGGTAACGTCGCTTGTTGTCAGGTGTCTGTTCTACGTTTAGAATTGATAATGCGCCGGCACACTCACCACCGATAGCACGTAACAAATTAAAATCAGTATTTGATATTTTTAAATCCCGAGTTATGTGTTGGCGTACAGTACCTTCGGGTAATAAGTTAGCAAAGAAATTATTAGCTATCCCGTGTTCTGCTGAAAACGGATTTTTCGATAATGGCAGTGACTGTGATATTGCAAAGCCACCAGACCGTAACCATTTAGAACTATACCGAAAAGCAAGATAACCAACATTGTTACGCCATAAATACCCAACGAGTGATTGATTAAACCAAATATTGAGCGAGTCAGGATCAATCATATGCTTGCACTGTTATTGTTGTGCTGTGATACACACTTGGAGGCTTAAGGTGCATAGTGTTTTTAATGCCTTACCAATTTCAGCGGTTTCCTTGCCTCATTCAAGTTCAGATAAGAATCGTATACTGACATTACCGAGGCCAGCAACTGTTTCTAAGGTAAGTCCTTTATCCTTGCGAAACTGGCGAATTAATTGTCCCAATTCTGTTGTATTGATAACTTTTGATGATGTAAGATTTTTGTTTGGCATGTTTATGTTATATAAATGTATCGTACGGTAAAATATAGCGCTAATGATAAACTAAATCAAATAAATATCACGTACGTGAT
>CAYQUC010000100.1:8894-11641 GCA_964420605.1 uncultured Thioalkalispiraceae bacterium
TATCACGTACGTGATAATATTAAAAATTAGTAGGGTGATTTAATTTTAATCAGCTTGTTTCAAGAGAATAGTGTTAAGTATTCATCGGAGCAGAGTAAGTTAAGAATAGTAATCATATAGCTGCTTAGTTGATATAGAGTCATAAAATAATATATCTAGTTAAGTTAGTTCTAAGTAGAGTTGTCTTCGGTTTAAAATATAATTTTTTAAAATTTTCGAGGGAATGTCCAATGAAAGGACTTAATGTAACTAATTTTAATATATTTTGGTTTCAATTTTTTTTAATTTAGAAAGTGTATTGCCGTTAATGTTAAGATTGATTTGGGTCAGCTTACTATTGTTAGAACTTGCTCGATGAATCGTAAAACCTTGTTCTAAGCCTTTTTGATTATTGATATACCATTCAGTAATATTACCAGACTGATATTCAAGTTGATTACCATCAACCTGTAGTGTGCTGTTTGATAAAACCAATTTTTTATTATCAACAGTAATCGATTCCAATGATAATCCCCAACTCCAATCCGCATTCTGTGACTCAGAAGGAGTAATGCTTAACCCTTGCTGCGTAAATTTTGTTTGATAGCCATTGGCTACATTAGCGGCACTATAGTGAGTATCATTATTATGTTTTGATTGTCCTAGAGTAAAGTAATACAGCGATGCTTGTATGTCTTTTTTAACGTCATCCAACCATGAGTCAGAAACGAGATTTACGGTATTCTCGTTGCTTGCCGTTTTAGCAATACTAACTGAACTCAGTAATACCATGCATAGCGCAAGAATTATTTTTTTCGAAATAAACTGGTGCGTGTATAAAAGGTTGAACATCTAATAACTCTCCATAGAATGTTGGATAAATAGAGCTTGAAATTAATAGTGAGGACTTACATTTAATTTTAAAAATGAGATAAGCAGCTTATTCTTATCGTCAGTTTGTTAAATAGTACATTACAACAATATGCTAGTTTTGGATAGATTTGAAAGTGAAAAACCACTATTAAAGCGGACTAAGGCGCGAAAGTGATTATGGATTTTTAATCTATTGTAAAGCATTTTATCTCATTATAAGTTACTCAATCTTGTAACATAAAATTAATGAGTAAGTTTAATTATGATAGAATTGTTCTAAATATTTCACCATTTATTATTAATTTAGATAAGGACGTTTAAATGAAGTTTACTGCTCTACTAACAATAATAGTATTACTCGCATCGTGTGGTGGTGGTAGCTCAAGCACTACAACTTCAATCCCTCTTGATCCAGAAAAAATTCACATTAAAATTGTCAAGTCGACAGGTAACTACGGTTATGACGGCCCGCCATTAGAGGGTGTTGTTGTTCAATTGGATCATGACGGTGAAAATAGAACATCCGACAAAACTGGCATTGTTACGTTTAGCATAAGTGATTCGCTGGAACATGACATTCATGTATTTGGTCAAAATGGATTCATTTGGGAAAGTATTTATGGCGTTAAAAAAGGCGTATTAAATAAAATTCAACTTCATAATCCAGATGATATTGCACCACGTCCTCAAGACCAACAATCTAAAGGAACAAGTTATATTTCATTTAGTGGCACTATTTTAAATTTTAATCCTGATAGTTCGTACTCGTTTATTTTTTATAACCGTCAAACAGGTAAAGAATACAGTGGTAAACGTAGTGCGAATGCTGTTAAGCCAGGTGAAGATTACCAAACAACATTTCAGTTGAGCCTACCTGTAGGTACTTCTGTAACGGGTGAAATCTTAGTTATGGAATCCAGTATTAATTCGTTAAATTCAGAAATCGTTTTAGTTGACTCAGTAACTATTGCTTTAAATACGTACATTACGAATGCGACAGTCGATAATAATAAAACTCAGAATATAACGATGTTAGGTTCAATGAATAAAGTACCTAAAACCGATATAATAACTATTAGCAATATGAATATTGCAAAGCAACTATCATTTAATTTTTTGTATTTATATCAACGTTTTTCTTTTGAATCTATTGATACCTTTAAGCCATGGGTTCCGTTATATGAGAAGACATCTGCAAGCCTAACTTTTCCAAAGACATTTCAGTCGTATACACCTTACGATTATTCTAGAGTTGGTTTTATGGCTTCAGCCGATAATGAATCCGTGACAGCTAGGTTACGATGGAGTATTTCTGGTCAAGTGGACAGATATGCTACCGTTAATATTGACCCTATTATTACAGTCTTTCCTGCCTTTCCAGAAATTCAGTCCGGTCCAATAATTAGCTGGGGTTCAGTGGATGATAACTTATCTTACTTATATTTATCTATTACAGAATCTTCGAATACCATAGGTTCTATGCGTTGGAATATAAACTTACAAAAGAATGCAACGATGATTAAATTACCTTTAATACCATCTAATATAAAACCAATTTTAACTCAAAAAGAAAATTATATAATTACTATTGGCGGTGGAAGTAAAGGCGTAAATGTAAGTGAAAGGTTTAGAGTAAGATACTCTGGATGGACGCTATAGTTATTATTGGTACTGGATCTAGAAATAAAGTGACTTTAAGCAATAACATATTACTTAGTAATTATTTAAAATAAGGAAATTTAAATGAAGTTTACTGTACTACTAACAATAATATTATTACTCTCATCGTGTGGTGGTGGTAGTTCAAGTACTACAACTTCAATCCCTCTTGATCCCGATAAAATTCACATTAAAATAGTTAAATCGACGGGATATGAGAAATATGATGGCCCACC
>CAYQUC010000101.1:0-11520 GCA_964420605.1 uncultured Thioalkalispiraceae bacterium
CACTGTCGATTGTATTATCGCTTCGGATAAAATAGTAGAGCCTGTTACACGTGCCGTCATACGATAATAGGTTGTAACGGTAGGGTTCGATGTAATACCAATATCAATACTATCGAGTTCATATTGTTTCCATTCAATTACAATTCGCGGGTCTAATAAAACATTGGCTAGATTAACCGGAATTGGGGTACAGCAATAATCATAGGAATTATTATTCCACCATGTTTGAGAAAGAACTGCAGTTTCTTCCCACCATTCATCAGTAGAATACGTTGTGAATAGAATATTCTTATTGCTTCCTTTGTCCACGTCGTAAATACAACGAGTATTATTATTACAGTCTGGACTTAATAAAGCTGACTCAAGTGGTTGTGAGCGTAACCACTCTTGTTCTCGTCGTATTAAAGTATCGGCAGCATTAAATGCCAATACGGCATCACCCATATTGGTTGCCATTCGTTGTTGCATTAGGTTAGTACCCATTGCACCAATACCAAGTAAGGTCAGAGAGAAGAGTAAAATTAATCCTATAATTAATACTGCGCCACGCTGACTCTTTAGTTTGTTATAGTATTTTGCTGAAGTAATGTTTTTCATCATAATGTTCTCTTATGGTGTACGGTTTCGTAAATTAATAGTGACGGTATAGGCTTGTCGTATTCTAAAGTCAGTTGGTGTTATGGTGGAGCCGTTCCAGTCGTACTTACGAATTCTGTTTGATACTTCATTACTTCGCATTAATAATCGAATTCGTAAATTTACAACACTCGCCCAAAATGTACTGTCATTGTTTAACGGGTTAGTACCCAAATTATCAATTTGAGTTGCGGTTAAGTAAGTGTCTGCACCAATTTCATCGATGTCTGTATTTTGTACGTAATCCAGATCGACACCGTAGTCTATAAGCATGGATTGAACATTGTCTGCTATTTGATTTTCAAAAATACCGTAAGCGCCACCTTGTGAAAATAAGCCACGAACATATAAACTCGGGTTATTTGAAATGGGATCGGTTTTAATAAAATAAGTATTGCGTTGTAATTTTACAATGGTGGCATCAGTTCCATAAATTTTACTGAGTTTGTTCGTGATATTGCCACTAGCTGCATGAGTTAATGTAGCTGCATTTTTTTTACCTGAGTCATTTGGAGTGTTAGTGATTTTAAAGATATCGGCTCGTTCACAATCTGTAATCATTACAATTTCATCTTTTTGGAAAGCACAACTACTGAGTATTTGTACATTGGCATTATTTGGATCAGTATTTCCAGTTAATTGACCACCACAACTCGAGCCACGACGAATGGTAACAGCATCGGTATTGGCGACGACATTCGTTGATGGTGATGGAAAGGCTGGGTTAATTGCCCCTGCGGTATTTGTATGGCCTAAAATAAAGTTGTTTGGGTTAAAATCAACACCACCTAATTCCGTTTGATCGGCTAAGATATTATTTGGTGTCATTAGTGATAAATTTTTGCACCCTAGATAACCGGCATTGCGTATTTCTTTGGTTAATACATCAAGTGCGTAACGCGCATTTTCCTGTAATCGTCCAAACTCATCTTGTACAAAATAAGTCTTTTTAGTGTTGGAGTAAATTGAACCCACACCGACTAATAATATAGAGCTAATTGCCATTGCTATCATTAACTCGATTAATGTAACGCCGAAAATTTTATTTTGATTCATCATAATGTTTCTCATAAAAAATATGTTTATCTTAAAATAACAGTATTGTTACGGTTGCATATTGTATTGCATACACTTTAAAGTATTGGCTGTCAGCGGATCACAAAGCGGAAAG
Organism: uncultured Thioalkalispiraceae bacterium; assembly: GCA_964420605.1. Lineage (GTDB taxonomy): Bacteria > Pseudomonadota > Gammaproteobacteria > UBA6429 > Thiohalophilaceae > CAYQUC01. Next base: position 1,808 of record CAYQUC010000101.1, read on the forward strand.
CCAAATGCATCTTTTAAATAACCACTTCCAATGTTGTCTTCATCCCACGATACCGTGATGACAAAAGCTGAACCTGAACGACGAACTGTGCCGAGACCGCCGGGTAATACGCGTTGATTTTCAGTATTCCACATTGCAATGTCTCTTGCGGCTAATTGCGCTGTAGTGCAACCAGCTGATGGTAATTTTGTTTGTATATTACAATTTGGAATTCCTGGAATGCCTGATAGTTGGTTGTAAACATCGTCGCCACCATCAGCAGCTAATTTGTGACCTTTAGTATTGGAGCGAATCCGTTCTGCAAAATCATATATTTGTGAAGTTGCAACAGTTCGCATGTAAGCTGTATTACTACTCTTAATTGACGAACCTTGTAATCCTGCAAGCCCTAAAACACCGACTGATAAAATAATCAAAGCAATCATAATTTCTATCATGGTAAAGCCTGTTTGAAATGCTGCTTTAGATGTTGATGTTATTTTCATGGTATAACTCGCTTGTAATTTGAGATTAAGGACAGGTCACTTGGGTGGTCACTTCAACACGACCAATTGGATATAATGTGAGTGTCTTGCCATAGTTGCCAGAGCGCCCGGTTTGGCAAAGTACAAAAGTCTCACCGGCATTAACGGTGACATCCGAACGTCCATTGGGTGTAAAGACGACTTTATCGGGGATTGCACCATTACCTTTAAAAGTAGTTCCGCTGCCTAATGATGCTACAACTCGTAGTAGTTCATTTGCGTCAGCAACAGAATCACCATCGGAGTCAATATAAACTTGCCAACCACTGTTCCAGGCTGATGTTCCATCGAGCGTTTCGACGGTGACATTTCGAACTCGTCGGATGGCTTCGCTACGCGCATACTGAAGATTGGATGACAGGTTATTTACTTGATTAACCAATCGGTTATTATCTGAATAGCCGGTCATTTGTGGGAACGCAATTGCTGCAAGTATCCCAAATATGGCCATGCTGACTAATAATTCTACAAGAGTGAAACCGGATTGCTTTTGCATTTTTTCTGCCTATCTATCTATGCAGATCCATTGCGGGTGATTTCTTATGTTAAATTTATAGCCTGTTAGGTTGTATTTGTCGCGTTTACTCCGATGTGCTGCATAATTAATCAGATGAAGTGATTTTCCGTAGATAAATTGAGATAATGTTCATTAATTAATCGTTATCCCTTTATTTTAGTGAATATAAATTTAAAACATGGATTGATTGTTTATAATTGGTTTTTTATTGAGGTGTTTTTTTAATGTTTGATGCAATTATTGTTGGTGCCGGTGCGATTGGCATGATGACAGCCCAACTTTTATCACAACAAGGTCAAAAAGTGTGTCTATTAGACAAGGGTCGAGTTGGTGCAGAGTCGAGCTGGGCAGGTGGTGGAATTTTATCGCCGTTGTATCCTTGGCGTTATTCAACCGAGGTTAATAATTTAGCACAATGGAGCCAACAGCATTACCTCAATTTTTTAAATGAATTAACTAGCAATACCGGTATCAACTCTGAATGTCTGCAAAGTGGTTTGTTAATCCGGATAAATAAAGAACACAAGCCGAGTGTTGAGTCGTGGCTTGCGCGTTATGCTGTTGATGCGCGGTTTGTATCTGCGATCGAGGTGCAAGATATTGAGGTCTTAGCGAATAATAGCGAGGCTGAATCGCTCTGGTTGCCTCACATAACTCAAATTCGAAACCCCCGTTTTGTCAGAGCATTGCATCAAGCGATGCAAAATAGCAAAATTACAGTGCATGAAAATTGTGAAGTACTCGCAGTAAGCAAACAAAATAAGCAGTTTTCTGCTGTAAGGACTTCAACAGGGGATATTAAAGCTAATAATTTAATTATTGCTAGTGGTGCTTGGAGCAGCCAACTTTTAAATAAAATAGGTTTGGGTCAACGTTCAGTTAAAATTGAACCAGTACGTGGCCAGATGATGGTGATAAAAACTCCCGTTAATACCTTAAAACGCATAATATTGGATGACGAACACTATTTAATACCACGTAAAGATGGACGAGTATTGATTGGTAGTACCTTAGAGTATGTGGGGTTTGATAAAAACACCACCGACCATGCTCATAATGAGCTGTTAAAAGCAGCACATGCAATAGCACCCGCTTTGGCACACTATCCTGTCGAACATCATTGGGCCGGTTTACGACCAGGAACATCTGATGGTATCCCTTATATAGGTAAGCACCCGGGTTTATCCGGTGTTTTTATTAATAGCGGGCACTTTAGAAATGGTCTTGTGTTGGGTTTGGCATCTGCCCAATTAATGACAAATATTGTGTTAGAGCAGCCACCTATCCTTGAAACCAGTGATTATGCTGTTAGTGAATCAATCGAATTTGTAGAATAATCCAATATATTCAACAGGTTAAATCATTTACCATAATTCGGGTATATGATAATTAGACTTAGTATTTACCCTGATAGTATTTTAAATAGTACATCGTATATACTAAATTCATGCTAAATGATATTAAACAAAAATCCGAAGCACTTTTAAGCTACACCGAGGAGCAACAACCTCAGTCTATTTTGAAAGATGCCGTGGTAAAGAGATTAAAATCTCACAACATAACGCCTACTCAACAACGAGTTGAGATTGCGCAAATTTTATTTGAACGGCCGCAACATTTATCCGCTGAGCAAGTGCTCGCCAAGGTAAATGGCACTACAGCTGTTTCAAAAGCAACGGTATACAATACCTTGGGATTATTTGCACGCAAAGGTTTGATTCACGAAGTAGTCGTTGACCCTTCCAAGGTGTTCTATGACTCTAACGTAGTGAAGCACCATCATTTTTATAATCTCGATACCGGTTTATTAACCGATATCGAGATTGGTGCTATTGAATTAAATTCAATGCCAGAGCTACCAACTGGAACAAAGTCAGTTGCTGTTGACGTTATTATTCGTGTAAGAAATAACTAATCTAGTATTAAGCAATTTTTAATAACTCCCTCCCGTTATTAATTGCTGCACTGCATTTATAACCGACCACTTTGTATAATTTCTGTTACCCAATAAATACTATGGCCTTCAATGCCATTAGTTTGGTTTCGAATTGAATCTAGAACATATTTAACATCGTCATCTTCAAGTAAAATTTCGACTTGTACTCGTGGTGTGTAACCAACTACTTTGTCTCGAGCTGATAGTAAATAGTCATCTTCAACCTGAACGCCATGTCCCTCTACGCCAACAAAAGTAAAGCCAGAAACTTGCTCAATACTTCGTAGTTGATCAGCAAGATCTTGTTGTACATTGGTGTGTATTATTAGTGTTAACTGTTTCATCGTTGTTCCCCCGTATTTTATTGTGGTGCAGTTTGTTGTGGTACTGCTTTAGTCTTTCGCTCAGACCGTCCTTCGAGCCATGCATACAAAGTGGGTAATAAAATTAGGGTCAATAATGTTGATGAGAATAAACCACCAATGACAACAACAGCCAGTGGTTGTTGTAATTCTGAACCGGGGCCCGTCGCAAACAATAATGGCATCAACCCAAGACTGGCAATTAAAGCAGTCATTAATACCGGACGTAACCGACGTTCTGAACCTTCTTTAACGGCTTGTAATACTGTGCGTCCTGCTCCGCGAAGTTGGTTAAAGAAACTAACCATCACCACACCATTAAGTACCGCGACACCAAATAATGTAATAAAACCAACCGAAGCGGGCACGGATAAATACAATCCAGATAAATATAAACTCACTACTCCGCCAATCATGGCGAATGGGATATTTAAAATAATTAAACTCGCTTGAGTTAATGACTTGAAGGTAATAAATAACATTAAAAATATTAATGTGATCGCAATTGGTACAACCGTGCTTAGGCGTTTTGCTGCGCGTTGTTGGTTTTCAAATTGACCACCAAAAGTAATATAATAACCTGGCGGTAAAACCACATTTTGTTCTATATTACGTTGGATTTCTTCAACAAAGCCCACTACGTCGCGGCCTTCAACATTGGCTTGCACCACAACTTGGCGACGGGCAGATTCACGTGCAATTTCTACCGGTCCATCGACATCGTGTACCTCAGCTAATATGTGTAATGGCAACTTCGCACCTTGAGGTGTTTTGACTAATAAAGCTTTAATATCGGCAGATGTTGTTCGTGCAGTTTGAGGGTAACGTAGTAATACAGCAGTACGTCGATTACCTTCGATTATTTCAGTCGCAACTGATCCGGCAATAGCCCGTTCAATTAATAAATTGATATCTTCAACACTAATTCCATATTGAGCAATGACAGCAGGACGAACGTCAATTTGTAGATAGGTTTGTCCTGATAACCGACCACGAAAGACATCAACTGAACCAGGTGTATCCGACACTTGTTTTTCAATTTGGATCGATAGCTGTTCGAGTGTTTTTAAATCATCACCATAGAGTTTAATCGCCATGGCAGCACGTACACCTGTGAGCATTTCAGATACCCGCATGTCAATTGGTTGAGTAAAAGCAAAATCGATTCCATCAAAACGACTGAGTTTTTCACGTAATTTCTCTAGTAATGTAGCTTGATCAATTGTCCACTCACTGCGTGGTTTGGTAATAATAAAATTATCGGTTTGATACAAGCCCATCGGATCCATACGTAACTCATCTGCACCCGTACGTGATACAACACCGATAACTTCAGGTATTTCCATAAAAGCTTTTTGGATTGGTGCATCGAGTTCCAGTGAATGTGTCAGTGAAACGTCTGACGATTTTTCAATTATGATCACGGTTGAGCCTTCATCCATGATAGGCATAAACTCTTTACCTATAAATGGAAATAATGCAATGGCACCGGTTAATGCTAGCACAGCAATTGATACAGACATTAGGCGAAATCGTAAAGCCAAGTTTACAATGGGGCGATAGGCATTTTTTAATTTACCTAATAACCAACCATCACCCTCATGTCCACCACGCATTAATAAGCTAGCAAAAACGGGAATTACAGTTAATGACAGTATCAATGAACCTATTAATGCAAAAGAAATTGTTACCGCTAACGGCGTAAACATTTTACCTTCGAGACCGGCTAAACTAAAAATAGGTAAAAATACTACGATTATTATTAATACACCACTAATAACTGGGATCGCGACTTCTAATGTAGCACGGTATATCAAGTGTAAACGGTTTACACCTTTTGGGGCAGTATTTAATTGAGAATGTATATTTTCTACAACAACAACAGCGGCATCGACTAAAATACCAATTGCAATTGCGAGACCACCCAACGACATTAAGTTTGCCGATACGCCGGTTATTCGCATCATAATAAAAGTAAATAAAACCGATAAGGGTAAAATTAATGCTACCGTGAATGCGGCACGCAAATTGCCCAACATTATAATTAATACCAATAGAACTAATATAACGGCTTCACCTAATGCTTTTTCAACTGTCCACACTGCCGCTTTGACTAGATTACTGCGATCATAAAATGATGTGATTTTTATACCTTTTGGTAAAGTCTTTTTAATTGCTTCTAGTTCACGTTTAACACCCCGCACTGTGGCGCGGCTATTAGCCCCCAAACGCAGTAATGCCAAACCTGTAACCACTTCACCTTCACCATTCGCGGTTACTGCGCCATAGCGAGTTAATGAACCAATTTTAACAGAAGCGAGTTGCCCGAGTTTTATCGGTACACCATTTTGTGTTGCAACGGTTACACCACGTATATCGTCCTCATTGCGTAGTAAACCTACTGTACGAACCAATAACATTTTGGTACCACGTTCAATACGATCGCCACCGGCATTACGGTTATTTTTTTCTAAAGCCATTTGTAAATCATCAAGGCTTAAGCCATAACGCACTAACGCCTTTGGATGTGGATTAACTTCGAAGGCACGAACCTTGCCACCGAGAGAATTGACATCAGCAACACCTTTAACTGTACGCAAACGAGGACGAATAACCCAATCTTGTATCGCGCGTAATTCACTATTACTATAGCCATCACCTTCGATTCGATACATGTACATTTCGCCTAGTGGCGTTGTAATTGGAGCCAATCCGCCATCAACACCTTTTGGTAAATCATTCCAAACTTGATTAAGACGCTCATTAACTTGGTTTCGAGCCCAATAAATATCTGTACCATCCTCAAAATCGATTTTAACGATACTTAAAGCGTATTTGGTGATTGAACGTAATACGGTTTGTCGTGGTAGCCCTTGCATTTCCATTTCAATTAAAAAAGTAATACGGCTTTCAACTTCAGTTGGTGATAAGCCCGGAGCTTTAACGATAATTTGTACTTGCGGAGATGAAACATCAGGAAACGCATCGATGGGCAAAGTATTAAATGACCAAACACCAGCAACCGCTAAGGCCACTGCAAGTATCATCAACATTAAGCGTTGGATTAATGAAAAGCGAATTAAACTGGCAATCATACTATTTTACCTCATCAAATTTAGTGCTAGGGCGATCGCTACTAACAAATTTACCGGCTGATTTACGGACAGTAGCCAACTCTTGCCAAGCATTTTGAAGCAATTCAAGATAGCGTTGCTGTGCATCATAGTAGGTATTATTGGCATCAATAAGAGTTAAAATATTGAGAGCGCCTGCATTAAAACCTTTACGAGTTAGTTTGAACATTTTTTTTGCTGGATTTAATAGTTTGGAACGATAATGCTCAGCCTGTTTAATTAAATGAGTAAGATGCATGAAACTTAAGTGTAACGTGTTATTCAATTCACGTTGATTTAGTTCAAGCTTTGCTTGTGCTTGGTGAAACTTAAATCGTGCTTGTGATATCTTGCCATCGCTATTATTCCATAGTGGAATTTGAACATTAAAAATTATTCCAGTACTATCTTGTCGCCGGTTTCCTATAAACTCATCTGTTCGAAACAGGGTTAGTGATGGAGGCGAATAACGATTTGATTTAGCAACAGTAACAGCAGCTAAAGATGATGTTATTGTTTTTTTATTTGCTTCTATCATGGGATGATTTTTTAAATTGTTTTTCAATTTTAGTAATTTATCTTGGGTTGGCACGGGTGATAATGGCTTTAGTGCTATTTTTGAATTAATTGGCAGATTTAAAAGTGCTTTAAAACTTGCTAATGCTTCATTATATTCACCTTCAGCGCTTTGCATCGCTTGCCGAGCCACTTGTAAAACGATATTAAGACGCATTGTTTCTAATGGTGTCAGGTATCGAATTAAATGATCTTGATTATTAGTATTATTGGCTGAGTTTTGGTACTGCTTCGCTTGCTGTAAGCGTTTTTTAGCAACACTGAAGTTTGATTTGGTAAATTGTAATTTATGAAACCGTTTTGCCACGTTATATTCTAGTAATAACTGCTGGTGGCGACGATGTGCTTGAGCACGTGCAACACTTGCTTGTGCTTGTCGACGTTGAGGTTCAATACGCCCAAAAACCAAATCTTGGGAAACAGAGAATTCTGATATATTATAATCGCCTGTTGTTGTTTCAAGCCCTAATGCATTATCTGCTTTAATACTGATACTTGGGTTTGGCCAAACAATAGCTTGTTTTAACATACCACGTTGTTTACCTATTTCAGCATCGGCTGTTTTCATTTCGGGTGATACTTCGAGTGCTCGTTTTACACTGGTGTTTAATGTCCAAATTGTTTGAGACTCTGCAAATATAGAGTTTGAAAAAATTAAACTATTGCTCACTAATAAAAATGATATTACTTTCTTCATTACACGTTCCTGCTTAATCAATGAATAAATCATTGATTATTTGTTAAAATTTTTATTTAAATGTTAGGTTTATTGTCACAAATGAACTTTGTAAAAAATTCAATAGACAACAAGATATTACAGAGTGCTTAATCTAACTGGGGTGGTGCACGTAAAGCGGGGCAGAGTAGATTGTAATAGGAAGTAATTAAAGTTTTAAATAGTCGTTGCCACCGAACTGCAACAAAGCGGATTGTAAAAAAAATAAGTCCAACAAACAACAGTATTATTGTAAGCTTATTAATCACATTGGATTTAGATAGTATATTGTCAGAACTAATGTCAATAGCAGAAGCATGTTCACTATCATAGTGGCTTGTTAAAGTTTGATCATGTAGTGTAATTGCATTATGCACATCAATAACGGGTTTAGATTGCATTGTTGAATGTCCATTAAGTTGAAAATGCATGTGTAAATTACTCGCTTGGGATATAATGAGAGGAAAGCTAACGAACAATACTAACAGATACTTAATGATTGAGTTATTTGAAAATAGGTTCATTTGTGTCAGAGTAACTGCTGTATTAAGTTACAAGCCTCTTATAAATTTTGGATGAGAATTTAACACTACAATAGAACTTGGCTAATATTCAAAATTGACTAAAATGATAGGTTACAACACTAAGCATTTGTTATCACTAAAAATACTTTATTTGACTATTATACGAACTATTACTTAACAGTATATTAATCTCTAGAAAATGGTGATGCCTATCACATAAATGTAATTAGTGTATAAGTCTATAATTTATATATGTTTATTTTGTTATTCTACTGCTTTTATTTTTTTCTTATAATATTCACGATACAAATTTGTGGAAACTTATTTATACCTGAAATAAGCTCCAATGACACTATTAAACTCGAAAAAGCTATAATATTTAGTCAGTTTAAGTTTGTTATTACTACTAAATGTTATAATATTTTGTTATAAAAGAAATCCTAAATATGCCGGAATAGCTCAGTTGGTAGAGCAGCGCACTTGTAAAGCATAATTATAATTTTATCGAATTTATTTGTAATCATCAAGAGTGAACAAGAACTATAAACCTTTGCTTTATATAAATATTTAAAAAGTTATTCTGATCCATTCTAGAAAAATCTAAGCCACTCTGGTATTGTTTGCCGTAAAATTGCAGTAGTCGACAATTAAAAACTGACCAAGAGCTTCAAAAGTGGCATCACATATTAATACTAAAACTGCACGATCACGGCTTACACCGAGGCGTGAACCCTACTGGCACAAATTTATAATCGGTGGACATATTGGTTACCGACGAACAGAAACAGGGTAGTTCGATATAGTCCTAAAGATGGTAAACGATTGTATGAATCTTTTGGTGAACTCAAAGGTAGACCCCGTTGAACAGTTTGACTACACACAAAAAAATGCACTTGAATGGATTTCATCATTAGGCATTGTATCTGATGGTAGTTACACAGTTAAAAATTCACAACAGTATTACGGCTGCAACCAAAACAAAAAGTCGGCTAAATTATCATATTTCAAAAGAATTACAATCGACAAAACTAAACAAGCTTACCTTAGAAATAATAGCAGCAGCAAATAAATTACTGGCCGATGGTATAGAACAACATTCCATAGCAGGAATTTTGGCAAAAAAATTCAAAAGGACATGTTATCGTACTAGTTTCACCACCTAATGGTGGTGAAACATCCATTGCAATGTACTTAGCGAAAAAACTAACTGAGAAAAAATGTTACGTTAATTATGTTAATGCAGATGTTGGTCAGAGTGATGCTGCCTGATATGAAGTTGGGGCTTATTATCACGAACTTGCACAATCCAATGGTCAAACACTGGAGCAGTTTGCAAATGTAATGCAAAACACATTCGAAAATGCACTAATGAGTTATATGCATTTAGGACATAGTATTCAAACTGCATTGAGTGAATCACAAAGTGAATATCATCAACCCTACATC
>CAYQUC010000102.1:0-7044 GCA_964420605.1 uncultured Thioalkalispiraceae bacterium
GGATCATAATACCTAAAGTAGTTATAGTGCAACCCACTCTCCGAATCAAAGTACTGCCCCGCAAATCGAAGATTCATATCAAGAGCAACACCATCCCCATCTGGATCACCATTAGCCACTTCCTTACCAAAAGCATCACTATCCCAAGACCAAATAACAGTCCCAGCAGCATCCGTCACCCGCCTAGGTGTCTTCAAATGATCCGTATGTATATAAGCAACCGCAGGTTGGCCTATCACATCACTCAATTGCGCAATCGGTTGATTATCCAGATACACATAATCTTTAACTGGAGCGCCTGTCTCAGTAGTTTCACTAATCAACTGACCATTAAGATCATAATGATATATCGTAGTACCGGTAGGAGTCACTTTACGTGTGCGTTGTCCTAATGCGTTATAGACATACGTAATATTAGTATCAATACTAGTTAATCGATTATAATCGTTATAGCCATAAGTATGAATACCATCACTGGTGGTATTTCCAACATTGTCCAATACAATAGTATTTACACCATTGGTATTTAATCGACTACTCATTGCATCATAACTTAAACCAGATATTAAACCATTATCACGTAACTCAGTTCGATTACCGTTTTTATCATAACCGTAACCTTGGCGATTAAATACATCCGTAGTGAGTCTATCCAAGGCATCGTATTTAAAGTTTTGTGCCGTCGTATCAAGAGTTCGCGTGGTTATATTGCCTTTACTGTCATAGGAATAGTGCCACTGTACTTCGGGTCGTAATGTTGCATCGGGTTGTGTCGGAGTCCATACAACATGATTCACATTTTGCATGGCTTGTGACAATGCCCAGGCTTTGCCATTGAATGCTTGTTGTTGATGTTCCAATGATTTTGTTTTGCCATCTATTTGATCGCTGACTTGCCATAGATCGATTTTGCTGTCAGTCACGACCAGCATCACATCGGGTTCTAAGTTTGCAATGTGCGATATTTTTAGACTTTCCCAACGACCTTGCTTAACCGGTTGATACCATGCTTTGGCCGGTAATGTTTTACCAAACTCATCGGTTACCATCACTAACAAAACGGTAGAATGATGCTTGCTGTTAATGCTAAATGTGTTGTTTGTTAATAACGTGCTTGTTGTTAATGAAACAGTCCTAAATGACGATTGATTATTTAAAGCCACTGCAGACACGGTGACTAACTGTGTTGCATTTGCATTGTTGCCAGTGGCATCGGTTGCTATCCAGATCACGGTGGTTGTTCCGAGTGGGAATAATACGGGTGCATCATTACTGGTTGTTACTGGTCCGAATAAATCGTTGGTTGTTGGTGTACCGAGGGTCACGGCAAGTGCAACGCTACTCACTACGGTGACATCCACTGGTGCTGTTATAGTGGGTGCTGTTGTATCCGTCATGGTCACAGTTTGTATTGCTGTACCAATGTTACCTGATGCATCCGTTGCACTCCAGATAATGGTGGTTATGCCTAGTGGATACGGTCCGGTATTATTTGCGGTAGCAATTAAACTTGCACCGGTATTATCGCTTACTGTTGCTGAACCTAAAGTTACCGGGGTTAATGTAGCACTGGCTTCTACAGTTATATTTAGTGGTGGTGTGACTATCGGTTTGGTGGTATCGGTTATCGTTACAGTTTGAGTGGCTGTGCCAATATTACCGGTTGCATCAGTTGCGCTCCAAATGACGGTTGTTACACCAAAAGGAAAAGGACCAAGGTTATTAGCTGTTGGTAGCAACACACCATCGATGGCATCAGTTGCTGTTGCACTACCAATGATTACAGCTGTTAGGCTTGCTGTTGCTTCAGTTGTAAGATTCAAGGGTGCTGTAATAATTGGAGCAATGATATCGGCAGTAACAACAGTGACACTTTGTGTTGTCGTTGCGCTATTGGCGTTTGTATCAATTGCGGTCCACATGACTGTTGTGATTCCTACAGGAAATAATGCTGGTGCATTGTTACTGACTATTACTGGTCCGAACAAATCACTAGTTGTTGGTATTTTTAATGTTAGTGCGACAGCTACCGTACTTACTACGGATACATCAGCCAGTGTTGTTATCACTGGTGCTGTTGTGTCAGCGACAGTAACAGTTTGTGGTGCTGTACCAATGTTACCTGATGCATCCGTTGCACTCCAGATAATGGTGGTTATGCCTAGTGGATACGGTCCGGTATTATTTGCGGTAGCAATTAAACTTGCACCGGCATTATCGTTTACTGTTGCTGAACCTAAAGTTGCCGGGGTTAATGTAGCACTGGCTTCGATACTCACATTTAGTGGTGATGTAACAATCGGTTTAGTGGTATCAATTATTGTTACCGCTTGAGTGGCTGTGCCGATATTGCCAGCTGCATCAATTGCGCTCCAAGTGACGATTGTTAATCCAATTGGGAATGGACCGGTGTTATTGGCGGTTGGTGTTAATGGGCCGTCTATACTGTCATTTGCTGTTGCGGTTCCTAAAGTGACACTGTTTATAGGTGTTAACTGTGCTATTGCTTCTGCAGTAACATCTAAAGGTGCTGTAACCACGGGCGCGATGGTTTCTTTAATTGTGACTAATTGAGTTGCAGTTGTATCGTTGCCATTGGCATCAGTGGCTGTCCAGGTCACTGTTGTAATTCCGACCGGAAAAATAGCAGGTGCATCATTAGATGCAGTCACTGGACCAAATATATCGCTCGTTGTTGGTGTACCCAATGTTGCAGTACTTGCTACATTGCTTACAACGGTTACATTGGCTGGTACAGTGATTATTGGTGCTGTAAGATCGGTAATTATTACAGATTGAGTAATTGTGGCAACATTACCAACAGTATCTGTTGCGGTCCAAGTTACTGTGGTATTACCTAATGGAAAAGGCCCACTGTTATTAGCTGTTACGGTAACGACACCATCAACATCATCTTTAGCAGTGGCTGTTAGTGTTACGGGAGTTAGGGTTGCCGTTGCTTCTGTAATGACAATTGATTGTATGGAGATAATTGGTGCCCCACCGTCAGGAATTACAGTAACCATTTTATCAGGCATACTTTGTGTCGTCATTCTGCCTGCCATGTCAAACGTTCTATTTTCAGTATAGCCATTTCCAAAGAGGAAACTACTGAGTTGACCATCGGCTGCATAAGTTACTTTATCGACCAGAACAGACATTATACCTGCTACAGTTGCGTCAAGTGACTGCACTTGACTATTGCTGTTGTAATTTTTATTGATTATTCGACCGGATGGTAACTTTAATTGGGTAACACGATCTAATAGATTATAAGAATAGGATGTTGTGTAGTTAACACCGAGTTCATAATGAGAATGAAGCGATGTACGGCCAAAACCATCATATTGATAACTAGTTGCACCACTGGCATCAGTAAAACTGCATAGTCTACCCAATCCATTTAAACAAGTATCATAGACGACATTGATATTATCATTGGCAGTATTACCTGAGATCCTTTCAATTCGATTTAAACCATCGTATGAATATGTTAAAACAATATTGTTAGCATCTGTTTGCTGAGTTCTATTTCCTGCTTCATCGTTTACAAAACGGGTAACACCCGTATCTGGGCTAGCCTGTGAAAGTAAATTACCTAAGTCGTCGTATTCTAATGTTGTTATTCCGTTATTTGGATCAATAACACTAGTAAGATTATCATTAACATCATACCCATACTGGGTTAATAAGTTAGAAATATTTGGATCCGTACCAGTAGTATTTTGAGTAACTGAGGTTAAACGTTTGAGTCCATCATATTGATATGCTGATTCTATTTTTTCATTAACGACTCCATTACCAATACTACTGACTTCCAAAGTACCATCTGGTGAAAATATATAACCAGATACTTCATTTTCTTGTGTTACAGACTTCAAGCGACTGTAAACATCAAATACTTGTTTAAGTTTTCTTTCAAGTACATCAGCTGTGCCATTATTACTGTATATATTTTTACTCGTTACATTACTTTCTGTATCTAAGATAAACTCAAGTCTATTATTGAGTGAATCTTTAATACTGGTTAATCTTCTGGCTTTATCGTAGCCAAGTGTTATTATCAGTGTATCTGGGGTACCTAGAGCTAATGTAATCGTTTCTACTTCACCGGAAAGTAAGTAAGTTATTTTAGTTGTTCTGGACTTAGCACCAACAGTTTCAGTATAGGTATCTAAGCGATCATTACCAGCATGATATTGATATGTAATGCTAAGGCCATTTGCTCTAGTTTCACTACTAACTTTACCCGTGGGTGTATATTGAATATTGGTTCTTAATACTATTCCACCTTGGCTAACACTATTTAGTCTTGCTCTATTATTTCCTTCCGCAACAGTATTAGGATAATAATTTAATACTGTTGCGTCGTTAATAAGTGTATTAGGTCTTGGGCCATCGATATTAGTTAACTGATTAAGTGGACCATTGTATTGCAAACTAATTGTTCGATTCACTGCTATACCAGCTTTTGTGAAGCCATCTATAGCAACATTAGTAACATTACCAAAGACATCATAACTATATGATGTTATTTTATTACCGGTAAAAAATACTGAAGGTTCAGTTTTTGTAGCAACACGTCTATAAAATTTAGGATCAAAGGTGTATGTTGTTGTTCGAGATTCAGTTGTTCCTACTGCTACTTCTATAGTTTGTGCGTTATGATTTAAATCATAATTACTGTATTTTGTTGTTATACCTTTAGCAGTTTTGCTAAGCAAATTTCCGTTGGCTGCTTCATAAGTGTAGCTAGTATCGCCTGTTCCGCATGTAGCACATCCTGGACCAGTAACTTTACTTGACAAAGCAACTCCGGCTATAACATTAAATTCATAAATTGTTGATTGTTTATTTGAATTTGTTAGTCTTCGAGCTCCGTATGAAAAATATTCAAAACTAACTTTTTCTACACCATTTGCATGTTCTCCTGTTAAAATACGATTGTTTGTATCATATGTCCATGTTGCAAATCTAACATCGCGTTCATCGATAATACCAGATAACATGTTTGGTTGATTTACGTCATCATAAATATACGTTCTAGAGGTATTATCATCTACATTAGTAACATTAGATAACTTATTAACAAGATATGAATAGATAAACTGACGATTATCGGGTGTTAATATACTTGATAATTGATTAACAGAATTATAACTAAGTGTTAATGTATTACCAATATTATCTGAAACAGTATCTACTTGATTATTAGTATTATAGAACAGATCAATTTGATAACCATTTAAATGTATTATTGAAATTAATTTTCCATTTAAATCATATTGTTCACGAACTTCTTCAGGAAGAATAAGTTCATAATATGTAGGAAAAGAATTTAATTTTACTAATGAATCTGTTTCTGAAATCCAGGTCGTCTCTGTACTTGGTAGCGTAAAATATAAAACACGTCCACGTAAACGAGTCGCTGTAGCGACTTTTAAGCCACTTGCTTCTGTCGTAAAGGTGATTAATTTAGAATAATTGTGAGACCAACCTAAAGACATGTTACTTGGATCATCATTATGTGAACTGAAATACCGAACAAAATTTAATTTTGATGGCGATATTGATTGAAAGTCAACTTCGATTTGTATTTTTTCACCAGTTGAAATTCGAACAGGATTAGAACCTATAGGATCTTTACAATTTTTATATTCGGTGCTTTTCTTTTTATTAAAAGGTAAAACAGATTGTATGCGACAACCATATGCACCCCACGTTGAGGTTCCAGCGCAACCGTAAGCCCAAACACCATTAATTTGATAATTCATTTCTTGGGTAATTGCACCCGAACCTACTGGGCAAACACCACTTATAGCTCGTCTCCAAGCATGTTTTTGTGTAATAGAATTAATAGAACATAACGGCGGTCTGTGATTTCCATATTTTTCCAACTCTACTTTTTTGTACAGAT
The DNA here is from genome assembly GCA_964420605.1 of uncultured Thioalkalispiraceae bacterium. Taxonomy (GTDB): domain Bacteria; phylum Pseudomonadota; class Gammaproteobacteria; order UBA6429; family Thiohalophilaceae; genus CAYQUC01. Next base: position 5,918 of record CAYQUC010000102.1, read on the forward strand.
TTTTTTCAGCTTCTTCACTGCTTGACCATGGAGTATTATTATATGGCATGTGGTAGGACCACACTGAATATGCAGCATAACTTGTAGTTGTGTAAAAATAGTGTGATATAAAAATAGCTGTAATTAAAATAAAACGAGAAATGTATTTCATTTATAATCCCTTATATACGGTTTTATATTATAGTTTAACTAAATAATATATAAAATCAGGAATCTGAAAACTAGATTTCCGATTAAAATGTTTTCTATTTTAGATTTTTATAATAGGGAATGAAAATATTTGACAATTCGTCCAATCCTTATCACAAGTACTTATGTTAAGAATCATACTCTATGTAAATTAAATTACAATATAACACTATTAAATATTTAACCTTTAACTTAAAAATCAGCCAAAAAATTGTTTTTTTATTTAACGCTGAATATTTTTGTTAAGTGAACATAGCTTTATCATTAATTCAACCTCTATTTCACCAGCATCCCATTAATTACGCGACCCATGAGATTTTAATAATTTACCGTTCATCACTATGGTCTTCGAATATTCTAATAAACGAAAAAATTAAAATAGATTATTCAATCGTAATCAGAAAATTATATTTTTTTTCATCCTCAATTTTCACTTCAACCAACCACTCCTTAAGTCCGGCAACACAAACTGGCAATACCACTTGACTAGTCCAAACTAGTTTTTTTTCACTTTGTTTAAAAATAAATCGATTTTTCCCCATCTGCATCCCTTGCATTGAAAACTGAATTTGACGTGGTTTAATTTTTTTTTGATTTTTTTTGTTCAGTTTTACTTTTACTTCGAATGGTTTTAGATACGGTATTATTTTTGGAAATAGGATTTCTATTTGTTGTTTGTTATGTGTTGATTTACACCAGGTACCGTTGTTTGGGCAGGTTGTAATTTGGATTGGGGTGTTATATTTTGATGGTGTGTTGTTTTCTGTGCAGGATTGTATGTTCAGTGTGGTTAGAATAAGTAAGCCACTTAGAAATGAGGTTTGTTTATATTTAGTAATCATAGTTTATCTCTTTAGCACTAAATTCTGGATGCCGGCTCAAAAGACTACCGGCATGACGGGGGTTGATGGTTTGGATAATTTTATTGTCGATTTTCT
>CAYQUC010000102.1:7144-11288 GCA_964420605.1 uncultured Thioalkalispiraceae bacterium
AGACTACCGGCATGACGGGGGTTGATGGTTTGGATAATTTTATTGTCGATTTTCTCATTAGTATTAAACCTGGATACCGGCTCAAGAGACTACCGGCATGACGGGGGTTGATGGTTTGGATAATTTCATTGTCGATTTTCTCATTAGTATTAAACCTGGATACCGGCTCAAGAGACTACCGGCATGACGGGGTTGGTGGTTTGGATAATTTCATTGTCGATTTTCTCATTAGTATTAAACCTGGATGCCGGCTCAAGAGACTACCGGCATGACGTTTGTGGGTGGTTTGAATAATTTTATTGTCGATTAACTCATCAGCATTAAACCTGGATGCCGGCTCAAGAGGCTACCGGCATGACGTTTGTGGGTGGTTTGAATAATTTTATTGTCGATTAACTCATCAGCATTAAACCTGGATGCCGGCTCAAGAGGCTACCGGCATGACGTTTGTGGGTGGTTTGAATAATTTTATTGTCGATTAACTCATTAGTATTAAACCTGGATGCCGTCTCAAGAAACTACCGGCATAACACGGGTGGCGGTTGATTGGGATACTCGTCTAAAACACTTCCCGTATGACGGAGTGAATAATGAATTTATTAAATTTAATTAATCTCGCCATAGTGAATTAATTGCTGCAATTCCAGTGCCGCCGGCGCTAATGGTTTTTTCAATATCCTCTTTACCTACACCGCCTAAAGCATATACGGCGCATTGGGCTGTTTGACTTAGTTCGGTAAATTTTCCCCACCCTAAGGGTGTTGCATCTGGGTGGCTATTGGTTTGGTTGACTGGAGATAAAAAGATATAATCCACTAATAATTCATTAGCTTTGTTTATTTCTTTTTGGTTATGGGTTGATGCTGAGACCAGTTTGCCTTGTTGATATAGCGGGATTAAATCTTGTAAAGTTAATGACATTAATGCATCGGATGTTAGGTGCACACCGTCGGCGCTGTGGTAATTGAATTCATCTATCGGGATATTTAGCATTAATTTAGCACGATGTTGTTTGCACAACAGTCTGGCGCGAACGGATAATTCAAAATAAGATTCTTTACAATCCATTTTAGAACGTAGTTGTACTATGCCCGATCCGAGTTGTAAGGCGTTCATTAGCTTGTGTGAAAACTCAGTTGAACTGTCAAAAGAACCGGTTATGACATGAAATTTGGGTAACGTTAAGGCATTAATAATTTTATAGTTCGCGGATGGAAATTTGAAGTTTTCTAACTCTGAGGGTTTTACCCATTTAATTTCTTGGCCTTCACTTCCAATGGCATCTTTTGACTGCACACCTCCAGCTAACCAGACATCAAGTAACACGGTTTTATTTGGGTAAGTATGCTCAATTTTTAATAACGGTCTAAAATAATTTAATTTTAAATTGGTTTCTTCTTTTATTTCTCGTTGCAATGCATCAATGACGTGTTCACCCTGAAGTAATTTTCCTCCGGGAAATTCCCATAGACCACCTTGGTCTTGAAATTCGTGTCGTTTTGATATTAATAAACGACCTTGTTCATCTCGAACGACTGCAACCGCGACGTAGACAATGTCCTTTTTGTGTAATTGGGTTATTTTGCTCATGTACGATATTCCGCATTAATTCGAACATACTCGGTTGAAAAATCACAGGTCCAAATAGTTGCTGTATTAATAGAATTATTACTTCGTCCAAGATCGATGCTGACTGTGATCTCAACTTGATCCATTATTTTTTGTGCTACTTGTTCAGTATAGCTTGAATCTCGTCCACCATTGGAGACTATACACAGATCGTCTAAATATATTTTAATTTTAGAAAGATCCAGTTCCTTGATATCAGCTCGTCCAACAACGGCTAATAACCGCCCCCAATTTGGATCACTTGCGAAAAATGCTGTTTTAACAAGAGGTGAATGTGCAATTAAATAAGCTAGGTCCAAACATTCTTGCTCACTAGTACCGTTAGTTATTTTAATAGTGATGAGTTTAGTGGCTCCTTCACCATCACGCACCATGTCTTTAGCGAGGTCTTCACACAATTGTGTTAATTTGAATTGAAATTCAGTTTTATTGGACTCCGTAATTTCAATATCGGCGCTTCCACTCGCAAATAATAAACAAGAATCATTGGTTGAGGTGTCACCATCTACCGTTATTCTGTTAAACGAACTATCAACTGCTGTTTGTAAACACTGTTGTAGTAGTTTCGTTTCTATTTTGGCATCGGTGCCAATATAAGCCAGCATGGTTGCCATATCTGGTCGAATCATGCCCGAGCCTTTAGCAATTCCCGTGATGGTGATAATTTTACCGTCAATGTTTAATTGCGTTGATTGGCCTTTGGCAACGGTATCGGTAGTCATTATGCCGTGTGCTGCATCAACCCAACTTTGTGTTGTATCTGCTAAATTATTATAAACTTGTGGAATGCCGGCTAGGATTTTATCCATATTTAAGTTTTCGCCGATAACCCCGGTTGAAAATACTAACACTTCTGATGGCTGACATTTGCTGCTAGCGGCTACCGCGATGCAGGTATTTTTAGTATCGGTTAAGCCTTGTTCGCCGGTTCCCGCATTGGCATTTCCAGTGTTGATTAATAGATAACGTGGTTTTGATTGTTGTAGGTGTTGCTTGGATATAATAACCGGTGCTGCACAAAATTGATTTTTTGTGAATACGGCAGCCGTGGTTGTGTTATCGCTTAGTTCAATTAAAACCAGATCTTTTCGATTTGGATATTTAATATTGGCACAGCTTGTGCCGAGTTTAATGCCCTTTATAGCAAGTAAGCTTAATTCTTCAGTGTTTGAAATGACATTGGTATTTGAGTTCATTGTTAGAATTGATACCCTTATTCTCTACAATCGCGTTTGCATCCGTGCAATCAAGACCTTATCCCAAGGGAATAAGGTTTGTATATTTAAAATTGTAATATGCCGCTTTTAAAAAAATAAAAAAATTACAGTTTACCGTGGCATTGTTTGTATTTATTACCCGAGCCACAAGGGCAAGGTTCATTACGGCCTACTTTCTTACCGTCACGCACAAAAGGTTGCGTTTGATCTTCTTGCTCGTTACTCATGTCTTGTGGCATTGCGCTGCCATCGGCATGTTGAAATTCCATTTCAGTTTCATGTGCACGTCGTTGCGCTTCTACTGCTTCGGCATCTTCTTCATTTCTAATTTGAATTTTGCTCATCACTGTGGCAACTTCATGCTTGATTGCATCAAGCATGTCTGAAAACATTTGAAATGATTCGCGTTTGTATTCTTGTTTTGGATTCTTTTGTGCATAACCACGTAAGTGAATACCTTGGCGTAAATAATCCATGGTGGACAAATGTTCTTTCCATTCTCTATCTAGCACTTGCAACATAATTTGTTTTTCAACATAACGCAGCACATCGCTACCAACATCATCTTCTTTGGCTTTATACAATCGGTTACTTTCTTCAATGATAGCGACTCGAAGTGAGTCTTCATTAATTTTATCATCATTTTTCAGCATACTTTGTAAATCCATCTGAATGCCAAAATCACCATTTAGTGCTTCTTCTAAGCCGCTGATGTCCCACTGCTCTTCCATGCTGTTTGGTGGTATGTAACCATCAGCTACAACATTAATAACATCAGAGCGAATTTGAGTAATCGCACTTGAGATGTCTTCATCTTCCATTAATTCATTACGTTGTTGATAAATTACTTTTCGTTGATCATTGGCTACGTCATCGTATTCCAATAATTGTTTACGCATATCGAAGTTATGCCCTTCAACTTTACGTTGTGCATTTTCAATGGCTTTACTGACCCACGGATGTTCAATGGCTTCGCCCTCTTCCATGCCTAATCGTTGCATTAAACTTGATATTTTATCCGAAGCAAAAATTCGCATTAAATTATCTTCTAATGACAAATAAAACCGACTGGAACCGGCATCACCCTGTCGACCGGAGCGTCCTCGTAATTGATTATCAATTCGTCGTGATTCGTGTCGCTCGGTGCCAACAATATGCAAACCACCATTTTTTAGTACATTTTCATGACGTTCATGCCAATCGTGTTTAATTTTTTCAACTTCTATTTCACTGGCTTTTGGACTTTTGGATAGTTCTACGTCTAAATTACCACCCAACACAATATCCGTACCACGACC
>CAYQUC010000103.1:0-11285 GCA_964420605.1 uncultured Thioalkalispiraceae bacterium
TACTTTTTCTAACGATGCCTTAGTGGTATTCTTTTTAAGTGACTCAGTAGTAAGTGCAATTTTTATTTATAGATGGACAGAATTTTCCAAGGAGGACATTGTTTTGAAGAAAATCATTTTTAAACCTATAGCATTTTATTATTTCATTTCACTATTTTTATTTTTGTCGGGATATGCTTTCTATATATTCGTACGAAATTTTGATCCATTGTTCTCGATCGAGTTAAATCAAACAGCTATTTTGAGTATACCTGATTTTATCAATAACAGTTATGCGACATTCTCTCATGTTTTAGCCTTGTCACTTTTTTGTTATGCTCTAATTGGAGCTAAACACTATTTTAAATTACCAATTATTATATTTTGGACTATCACTAGTTTAATTTTGGAGTTGTTTCAATTATATATAATTGATGGCACTTATGATGTTTCTGATTTAATAGCCATTTTAATTAGTGGAACTGTTTTTTTATTACTGACCCAGATTATCGATAACAATATAAATTTTAAATCTAATAGCGAATTAAAATCACCTAAACTATTACAGCAAAAAATACCAAGTTTACGCTTTTCTATAGGGTTACCATTAGTTGGAGTATTTGGTATTTGGACTATACTTGGAAGTTCTGGAGGTGATGAACATCGAAATACAATACCTATTGAAGATTTTCCGATTTATATGAGTTATCAAGAATTACGAGCTCCGCTTAAAATTGAAATTGATCGCGAGTTAGTTGAGACGGGTAAAATTTATATCTATCAGAATATTTTGTTAGTGAATGAGCCTAATAAAGGCATACATATCTATGATAATGCTAAACCAAGGACACCTGTTCATAAAGTATTTATAAATCTACCTGGAAATTTGGATATAGCTGTTCGGAATGGTTATTTATATGCAGATAGTTTTATTGATTTAGTGGTTATTAATATTAATGACTTGAATAATATTTATGTATCCCAAAGAACAGAATCAGTTTTTCCATATGATCCTTATCAAGCTGTTAGAGGTAACGCTCGAACGTTTTATCGTTGGGACAAAAGTCAAGGCGTAATCATTGGCGTAAAAGCAAAATAAGAACCTATTAGTAGGGACTATTTAATAAAGGATATGAAGATGCGTTTAATAAAGAATAAAAAATTAATTAGAATAGTAAATATTATTTTTGTTTTTTCATTATCTACCCTGTTTGGTTGCGGTGGTGGTGCCGGCGGAGCTTCTCAAACATCTTCTACAATTGATGGTAAGGGTGGTTCGATGTCGCGGTTTTCACTTATTGGCGATTATTTATATGCTATTTCAGGAAGGGATATGCAATTATTTGATATAGCAACGGTTCCGGGGACTGCTGCGTTACACGCAAGAGTTTCTGTTGGCTGGGATATTGAAACTCTTTATAGTACTAATACACATATTTTCATTGGTGCTGAAAACGGGGTTTATATATTTGATAATTCTATACCATCTAACCCATTTCAGGTTTCAAAGTTTTTACATGTGCAATCATGTGATCCTGTTGTGGTTAATAATAATTATGCTTATATTACCTTACGTGACGGAGGTGGGCGCTGTCGTCAGGGTGTAAATCGCATGGAAGTATTGGATATTAGTGATATTAATTATCCAAGGCTGATAAAAACGGTAGTTATGCAAAATCCAAAAGGGCTTGGAGTACAGGATGGTCTATTATTTGTATGCGATGGTAATGCAGGCCTAAAAACTTATAGCCTTGCTGATCCTAAAAATCCAATTATAATTACTACAGATGTAAAAATTAATTGTTATGATTTAATTCCTTATAAAATTAACACCGGAAATTCTAATAATAATGTCAACGGAAATTTGGTTGTGAGTGATAATAGTGGAATAGTGCAATTTAAATACGACATTACTGGTTTAACCAAGTTGAGTTCACTGTTAGTTACTTCACCACAAGGAAATTCGGCTTCTAAGTAAAATATGTTTATTTATTTGGATCTTAAATTAAAACCCATTAACTCCAAACAGTAATCACTTAGGGTAGCTGGGTGTTATAAATATATGACTGGATCTTAATTTATGGTATTTACTAACAGTGAACTTGAGAAAGATACTCATAAAATAAGTTCCAACTTAGCATCCCGGCTTGGAAATCGGAGTAGCCAAACTAAGACTCGCAAAAGATGCCATCCATGGCCGCTCGACTGCCGCAAGGTGAATTGCAAAGCAAGAGAGAGTAGCCTGGGCTGCCTCCATGCGGCAGACGGTCTTAATTTGGCTACTCCAATTCCCAATCCTAAGACTCGTTACTTTTTCTAACGATGCCTTAGTGGTATTCTTTTTAAGTGACTCAGTAGTATATTAGCTATTTTTCAACGGTAATTTTAGTAGTTTTCGTTCTTGTTCTAAAACGTGACACAAATTCTTGCGGCGTTGTTCAGGTACATCGTTGAGTGTCATAATTGTTTCAGTGTAATCTCGAGTTGCTTCTTCATAAAAATAGAACTGTTCTTTTGCTTCGTTTAGGTTATATCCAAACGATTGCCCAAGCGCTATAAAATTATCCACTATGCCACCAATATCGCGATCGAAATTGATTGGGATTGCCGAACGGGTATTATGTTGTGCCCAGGCTCGCATGGGCGCAGGGTCATAAATTGGTGCTAGCTCAACATTCTCTGGGCCACCTAGGAATGATAGGTTCTCTAAATGCATATCACCATTGCCTGTGAAAAAAGCGAGCAGGAATCGATTATAAATTTCTTGCCGAATTGCATTGGTATCCATATTCACGACACTTGCAAGTTTGATTATTCGATCGCCTATTTCTTGCATATCGGTATCGGCTGTTTCCTGAAAATTTTTATCACCCGAGGCAAAGACTGAAAAAAAACTTTCCATTGGAATGGGAGTACCATCTTCAGTGCGATCGAAGCGTTCAACGGCCAACAAATTCATGCCGTCTAATTCAGTGCGCCAATAGCGTGGAACACGAAATTTAAGATTTTTATGCAGGTCTAGGCAACACGCTTCCAAGCTAGATACTCCGCGGTATTCACGTGGTTCAATTTTTAATAATACGTCAACGTACTTTTGGTTTTGAATGTGTTTGGTACCGGGTGCAGCAAATGTTCCGCTCCACTGCGGAGTGTCCGGTATTGCGACTAACAATTTTGGTATCATGCCGCCAACCGACGGTGTTGGGCCGAGCAAATCAACAATGTCTTCGCTTTCTAAATCATAGGTATCTGGATCGTTAGTTGATATATCCTGAATGTCTTGTTTAATGCTTTGCCAAAAGTTAGAGCGTTTGCCAATAATTTCGAGCTGCTCGGTGTTTGATTCATACCAATTTTCAGCAACGCGATCATCGCGGAATATATCGATATGACCAATGCCATTGTGACCGGCTAATAATAATAATTCCCAATCGGTATCAAAACCTGCGGCAATGTTATAGTCAGTTTTATCTAATACTCTAGTGTAAATTCGACGTTGGATATTATTGCGTCCATTGCCGGGAATTAGTGAGATTAGCCTTGGATGCATCGGTAATAAATCTTTGGCGTAGAAAATAACCGGATCACTTGCAAATAAGTGCGGGCTGGATAACAGTGATAAACCATTGGGATTATTTTGATCTAAAAAATCGTGGTGATAGCTGAACCGGGTCTGTTCCGGGGTAACGACAAGATCGCCCATTTTTGTGGCCGAGCCCGATACTGTGGTCCAAATTACTGCATGTTTATCTGCCATTAAAAGAACTCCCCTTTACGTATCGCCGCTTGGGTATCATCATTTGGTTCCAAGCTGAGCCGTAGACCGACAATTCGCGCCATGGCATCAATAACACTGTAATCACCGCTACCGCGGTTTTTCATGCGTGACAATGTTTCTGGCGTTATTCCAGCACGTATCGCGAGTTCTTTCGACGTTATTCGGGGGTGCTGTTGTTTACCGGCGTTAATTATTTGTTTAACGACTGTGGCAAAGGCTTCTTTCTGTGCGTTTGTTTGCTTCATAATTGACTAAAACATCAAGATAATTAAATATAGTGCTATATGTAGGCATTTATTGACTATATAGATAATAATTTACTATTACAGACTTAAAATAGCGCTTATTGATGTATTAGTCAATAATTTATGCGCAGACTAGGAACCTATTCGACCTTCTTTACCGGATATCAGGTTCATGATATTGCTTCGGTGACGCCAAAACAGAATTAAGGTCATGGCCGAACTTGCAATAAGAACCGGGGTATTATCTGCTATCAATAGCCAAACAAAGACCGGTGCGAGCAGCATTGAAACCAGAGCAGAAAGTGAGGATATTTTTATCACCTTAGCGATAAACAACCAGGTTGCAGCGGTAGCAAGCCCGACCCAAGGTGAGAAGCCAAAACAAATGCCAAGCATGGTGGCAACACCTTTGCCGCCCTTAAATCCAAAAAATATCGGGTATAAATGTCCTAAAAAAGCGGCGACTGCAATGAATGCAATTGTGCTATGACTCAACGATAATAGCACCGCTATTTGAACTGGAATATAGCCTTTTAAGGTATCGCCAATCAGTGTGATAGCGGCAGCTTTTTTACCAGCCAAACGCAACACATTAGTCGCTCCGGGATTCTTGGAACCACCTGAACGAGGATCAGGTAAGGACATTAATTTGCAGGTAATAATGGCGGATGATATTGAGCCAATTAAGTAGGCAACAAAGATATATAGAAAGTCGATATTCGCTATGTTCATAATATTAGAGTCTTGTTACGTGTTATTTTAATTATTACTATGTCGTGTATTATACCTGATTTTATCACTGTTATTATGACGATATTGTCGATGACACAAGAATGTCATCTAGACTAGTAACAGCTTATAACACAGGATATAGTGTCGCCAGAAATTATAAAGAGATTAAAACCGGAAAATGTAGTGTTATGGATATTATTTATTTAACAGAATTAGAGATTGAAACGATTATTGGAATATATGATTGGGAGCGAACCACTAAACAAACAGTTAGCTTGGATATCGAAATGGGCACTGATATTGCAAAAGCAGCAAGTTCAGACGCGATTGAAGACACCTTAAATTATAAAGCTGTAGCAAAAAGATTAATTGAGTATGTTGAAGCAACTGAATTCCAACTGATTGAAACTTTATCTGAGAAAATTTGTGAAATAGTAATAAATGAATTTTCAGTGCCATGGGTAAAACTACGAGTCAGTAAACCCGGTGCGATTCGTGGTTCACGTAATGTTGGTGTTATGATTGAACGCGGTTCTAAAATACAATAATACAATATAAAATAGCAGGATTATTATGGCCGTTATCTACATTAGTGTTGGTAGTAATATTAATGCAGAGTATCATGTTTGCTCTGGTATCGCTGCGCTCAAAGAAATGTACGGCGAGATTTTAATTTCAACAGTTTATGAAAGTGACTCGGTTGGTTTTGACGGTGATAATTTTTATAATCTCGTTATAAAAGCCAATGTTACCGATGACGTTGAAACGGTCGTTATCAATTTACGAATTATTGAAGATAATTTTAATCGCGATAGAACTGGTCCTAAGTTTTCATCCCGAACATTGGATCTTGATTTACTGTTGTATGATCACTTAATTTTAAATCAACCGCATTTAGAATTACCGCGAGGTGAGATTACAACGAATGCGTTTGTGTTATTACCGCTTTCTGAACTTGCGAGAGATTTTATACATCCACTCGAAAAAAAATCCATTGGTCAATTGTGGCAGGAATACGACAAAGACAGTCAGAAATTATGGCCAATTGAAATTTCGTGTTAACTAAAAATAATTAAGTAAGCGAGCGCCCACCATCAACACTAATTATTTGTCCAGTGATATACGGTGCATGAGAAATTAAGAATAAAATAGTGCTGGCAATATCTTTTGGACCACCTTCTCGTTTTAATGTGGTACGGGACAGGATTCGTTGTTTGGTTAATTCATCCAAATCATTTTCGGGCCACATAATGGCACCCGGTGCGACACCATTAACTCGAATTTTTGGTCCCAATTCTCGAGCAAGGGATTTTGTCATCATCACCAAGCCAGCTTTTGCCATACAATAAACTGGGTGTTCTTTGAGTGGTCGGTCTGCATGAATATCAACAATATTGATGATGCAGCCGTTATGTTTTCGTAGCATCGGCGCTGCGGCTTGTGACAAAAAAAAGGGTGCTTTTAAATTACTGGAGATTAAGTCATCCCACTGGGTTTCAGTTACAGTACCGACCGGTGTGGGATAAAAACTCGATGCATTGTTAATTAATACATCGAGCCGACCAAAGATATCGATGCATTGTTGGATGAGCGGTGTTATGCCTTTGGGTTTGCTTAAATCAGCTTGAATAATAATAACCGAGTCACTGCGAATATCATTTAATTCGGTTTGTAAGGCCAGTGCTTCATTACGTGTTTTACGGTAATGAATGACAATATCCATTCCATTGGCGTGTAGTAGACGGGCTGTTTCTGCGCCAATGCGGCGTGCTGCTCCGGTAATTAAAACCACTTTGTTATTACTATCGTTGGTTGCTGACATACAATTTTTAAACTCATTTAGCTGAAACAAGAGTGGTATTACGATACCATACCGGTAAAATTTAGCTAGTTAATTTAAACCGTGTTGCTAGCATCGAGCTTAAGAAATTACTCTGATAATAACTGACGTTAATTGATCCAGCGTTAATATTGTGTAACAGGCATTTGTTATCCGGTGATGATTTAATACTCACAAATGGTTTATTTAGAGTAATATTTTCCATAATTTAATTTTTAGTTTTGATTTATATATGAAATTACCCAGCCCAAATAATGATGCTTTAGAGCACAGTCAAAAAGTAACACAGTTTATTGCCGACAAAATTCAGCAGTCGGGAGGTGCAATTGCTTACTCTGAATATATGGAACACGTGTTATACGCGCCGGGACTTGGCTACTACAGCGCCGGTAGTACAAAATTTGGTGAATTTGGTGATTTTATTACGGCACCAGAAATATCGTCATTGTTTTCGCAGAGTATTGCAGCTGCTATCGTTCCAGTTTTGGCGCAATTAACGTCTGCCGTTATTTTAGAAGTGGGGGCGGGTAGTGGTAAAATGGCTGCTGATATTCTCATTGAATTAAGTCAAGTAGAGCAACCATTGGACACGTATTATATATTGGAACGCAGTGCAGAATTACGCGCAAGACAGCAGCAGACAATTGCGAGTATGGCACCAACGTTAATTGATAAAGTACAGTGGTTAGATTCATTACCCGTATCATTTTCGGGGGTTGTGATAGCCAATGAGTTATTAGACGCAATGCCAGTACAGCGTTTTAAGAAAAAAGATGATTCGATAGTTGAATTATTTGTTCGCTATAATAATAATCAATTTAGCTGGGACGAAGTACCTTGCTCGAACTCCAGATTGGCTAGTCGTGTATCAAAAATTGAAAGTAACCTTGGCCTACAATTACCCGAAGGCTATCAGAGTGAAGTTAATTTTGTTGCCGAAGATTGGTTATTAAGTATTAATGATATTTTGGAGCAGGGATATATTTTATTGTTGGATTATGGCTATCCAGAGAAAGAGTATTATCATGAGCAGCGATCATCAGGCACCTTGAGTTGTTTTTATCAACATAGGCGACATGATGATGTTTTTATCTATCCAGGTTTGCAAGACATTACCGCACATATTGATTTTACAAACCTGACCGATAGTGTTGTAAATTCTAAAAATAACTTAGAATTAGACGATATATCTAGGCTACAATTAAATGGTTATACCACACAATCGCAGTTTTTAATGGCCAGCGGTTTGATGGAGCTAATGCAGAAAAATAATTTAACGACAGAAAATAATATTAGGCCAAATAGCATTAAGCAGCAACTTACTCAAAGCCAAGCAGTTAAAAAATTAACAATGCCCTATGAGATGGGTGAAATTGTAAAAGTGATTGGTTTCGAGAAAGGCTTAAGTGAACATTCCGATTTTGATTTACAGTGTTTTTCGATGCGTGATCTACGTTATCAGTTATAATTAAAGTTTTATATTAAAAGGTTACAGCTTATATGATTGATTTAGTGCAAATTATTGTTTTAGGGCTTGTTCAGGGCTTAACGGAATTTTTACCCGTTTCTAGTTCAGCGCACCTGATTTTAGTTCCGGTGCTTCTGGGTTGGAAAGACCAAGGGCTTGCATTTGATGTTGCCGTGCACATTGGCAGTTTGTTTGCAGTAGTATTGTATTTTCGAAAAGATTTGTTAAAAATGACATCGGACTGGTTTTCTTCGGTAATCAATCGCAGTAGTGTTGGCGAGAGCAGATTAGCATGGGCAGTTATTATAGGAACTATCCCTGCGGCGTTGGTGGGCTTGTTGCTGCATGATTTTATTGATACGCAGTTACGTTCTGAAATTGTTATTGCGTATGCAACTATTGGTTTTGGTTTATTATTAATGGTTAGTGATTGGTACGGACATCGACCAGGTCATCAAACTCATGATGAAAAAAACATCACCTGGAAAGATGTATTAGTTATTAGTTTGTTTCAAGTATTAGCGTTAATCCCGGGGACCTCACGTTCTGGTATAACCATGACAGCAGGGTTATTTATGGGTTTAAGTCGTACTGCATCGGCGCGGTTTTCATTTTTGTTAGCAATCCCGTTAATTTTGGCCGCTGGTGGCTATAAAACCAAAACCCTGATTGAAAGCGCACTGCCGGTAGATTGGACTGCCATTTTTCTTGGAGTACTAGTATCGGGCATCAGTGCCTTAGTCTGTATACACTTTTTTCTTAAATTATTAGAACGTTTTGGTATGTTACCCTATGTTATTTATCGCTTGATATTGGGTTTTGCATTATTAATATTTTTTAGTTAAAGTAATAAAAAGTAAACTGTGTGCACGTTTAAGTAATATTAATATCCATCGAAGCTGAAACCGGTATAGTCTACTAAATATTCATTTCATATTCTTAAATTTGTATCCGTTAAAAAATTAACGGAACAGCAGTGTTAACGTATATAAAAAATGCAATTACATAATAGAAAGTTCTGGTTAATTATAGCGTGGTTTTGTTTATGCACTATTTTTGTTTTAAGTTTAATCTCAATTCCAAAAGTAGTCATTATTAAAGTTGATAATATCGATAAAGTTGAACATCTTATTGCTTATGCTGTATTGATGTTTTTATTTTCTCAGTGTTATTTGCAAGCAAAAACACGGCTAGTTTATGCTATTGCATTTATTTGCATGGGTATTTTATTAGAAGTGCTACAAGGCCTGACTGCAACCAGACAGTTTGAATATGCCGACATGATCGCTAACTCAACTGGTGTTGTAGTCGGTTGGATGTTGAGTGATAGCTATTTACAAAAAATTGTTATCTATATTGACCTTAAATTTAAAAATAGATAACCATGCTGTAATATGTATTCGTTTTTAAGCTGTTTTATCCAATGTTGTATTATTCATTATCGATAAATCCAACTCGGCAAACGGGTCTTCATTAAGCAATTTTTTCCATGCAACAATATTGGCCGGTCCTTTAAAACGAATAAAAGAATTTCGTAAAATACAACCAAGAATTGAATTTCCGCGAACTGCACGTTGAATAATGCTATTTGATTCACTAACAATTGATTTAACGCGATCTTCACGTAATAGGGTAAACGCGTCGATGGCATTGGGTATCGAATATTTCATCAATGAGTTGATCAGTACCACTGCATCCTCAACAGCCATTGCCACACCTTGTTGTAGTGACGGTGGACAGCCGTGCAGGGCATCACCAATAAATAGGGTTCTTCCTTGGCTGAAATGTAATTCTGAAATTGTGCTGAGTCGACCTGAATAAATCACGGTTTCATCATTAATTTTAGATAAAATGTGTTTTGCTTTATCACAGTAGTCCGAAAACAACTCGGGCAAAATATCGTGCGGCATTTTATCGCAGTATTGTTTTTCGTGATCAATGATATGAGCATAGACATAAATTTGTGATGAACTAATTGGATAGAACATTAGCAACGTGTCATTGCCCAAATAATAAATGGGTTGAATTTTACTGGTATCAACATCAATGTTAAATCGCCAGGTCGTAATTCCAAGATCTTCATCACCAGTAGTATCAAAAATACTATTTCGTAATGCCGATGTAATGCCGTCAGCACCAACAACTAAGTCATAGTACTTACTGCGTACGGCTTCATTCAATAAAACTTTTACTCTATCATCAATTTGTTCATATTTTTCAATACTAGCGTTAAATATTATTTTTGACTTAAGACCATTATGTAAAATTTTAATTAATTCTTGTCTCGGCAAGGCTACAAAGGGTGCTTTATTAAAAGGTTTTTTGTGTAGTGATGAGGAACTTAATGATTTGCCATTGTCACGCACATATTCTATTGAGTCAACTTGATGCGCAACGGCCAATATCTCTTGGTCTAAACCAAGATGTTTAAAAGCAAGTAGCGCATTTGCGGGTAAACAAATTCCTGCGCCAGCTTCAGGGTAGCTATCTGCTTTTTCAATTATTGTTACTTTTAAACCTTGCTGTTCACAGGCGCGCGCAAAACTTAAACCGGCAATTCCTGCTCCAACGATAAGAATTTTTATTTTATCCATAATAATATATAAATGTTAAATAATAGTAATGTTAAAATTTTGAACTATGCCAGAATAAACTATGCCAGTATAATGCTAATTAATAATACTTAACACATGCTTAACTCTGATTAAGTATTTTATACTTATTCTCTAAATATAATAGCAACAAGAATGCATTTTGCATGAAATTATATAAAATGGTGCAAATTAAAAGGTATTAACCGTTAAAAATTTTTAATACAGTTTTGTATTGCTGACAAACGTTTGTCGTGAATCAGTGCACCTATTTCTTTACCAGTAATATCCAGAGCGGTAATTGCTTTAATATCAATCTCATTTGCAGCAGAAAAAACCAAACGAAACTGTTCCGTCTGTGCGGGTTGCTTATTTTCATAACCCGTTCGTCCACGCGAGTCGGCTTCGCAGGCGAGTAGGTATAACTCAAAATTATCAGACTGTCGGAAAGCGTTTAAGGCTGATAACGTTTTTAAAATTGTAGCCGCATCGAGTTGTGCAATACGGTGGTAGTGTAAATGATATTGAGTTACTTTAACGGCAATATCACGAAAATTATTTGGCACCTTAAAGCGTTGACACAGTGCTTCTACCAAAGGCACTCCACGACGTTCATGATCGTTGTGCTTGGGTAATTCGTGCTCGGGTGTAA
>CAYQUC010000104.1:0-11082 GCA_964420605.1 uncultured Thioalkalispiraceae bacterium
CGTCATACCGGCACTTTAGAACGCTAAAAGTGTTCATTAAGTATTTCTTCAAATAATTACAATCAACTATTTCAGTTTTGCAAATGCAGCAGCCATGGCATTATTGGTAGGTTTAGAATGGCGCTGATTATTATTCGATTTTTTAGTAAATTCTTTTTTGCCAGGCTGTCGCTTCTCTGTTGATTTTTCTGGTCTTACTTCATCGGTTAAGTTCATGGTTAAACCAATTCGCTTACGCTTGGTATCAACGTCTAAAACTTTGGTTTTGACAATGTCGCCGGTTTTTATAATTTCACGCGGGTCTTTAATAAATTTTGTTGATATATTAGATATATGAACCAAACCATCTTGGTGAACACCAATGTCAATAAAAGCGCCAAAGTTAGTAACGTTTGTTACCACACCTTCCAAAATCATTCCGGCTTTTAGATGTTTTACTTCTTCGACACCGTCTTTAAATGTTGCGGTTTTAAATTCAGGGCGTGGATCGCGGCCGGGTTTATCAAGCTCGGCGATAATATCTTTAACCGTAGGCTCTCCAAATTTATCATCAGTGTAATCATTAGCGGCTAGTTTTGACAGTAACGCGCTATTGCCAATTAATTCAGCAATGTTGGTATTGATATTGCTAATAATTTTCTCCACCACTGGGTAAGACTCAGGATGTACCGCTGATGCATCTAATGGATTAGAACCGTTTTGTATTCGCATAAAACCAGCAGCTTGTTCAAAGGCCTTGGGGCCTAATCGTGGTACGGACAATAATTGTTGTCGATCAGTAAACGCGCCATGTTGTTCGCGGTAGGTCACGATATTGTTTGCGATGGATTCTGATAAGCCTGATACTTTTGTTAACAGTGGAACTGAAGCGGTATTAATTTCTACGCCAACCGCATTTACACAATCTTCTACTATCGCATCGAGTTTACGTGATAGCTTAGTTTGGTTCACATCGTGTTGATATTGCCCAACACCGATGGCTTTAGCTTCAATTTTAACAAGCTCGGCCAATGGATCTTGTAAACGTCGAGCAATGGATACTGAACCACGAAACGAGACATCGAGATCTGGGAATTCTTTAGCAGCTAGTTCAGATGCAGAATAAATCGAAGCACCGGCTTCACTGACAACAATACTCGATAGTTTTAATTCAGGATGTTTTGACATTAATTCTTTTGCTAGCTTATCTGTTTCTCGTGATGCGGTGCCATTACCAATGCTCATTAAGTCAGCACTATGTTTTTTTGCTAGTTTGGCTAGTGTTGCAATTGATTCGTCCCAACGATTCTTTGGTTGGTGTGGGTAAATCACACATTGGTCAAGTAATTTTCCGGTATCGTTTACGACAACAATTTTTACGCCAGTACGTAGACCCGGATCTAATCCGATAGTACAACGACGGCCTGCGGGTGCGGCCAATAATAAATCATTCAAATTTTTACCAAAAACATTAATGGCTTCATCTTCTGCCGATTCACGCAAGCGCATACTGAGTTCAGTTTCTATTTGGGTTAATACTTTAACTTTCCACGACCATCGAACACATTCCAATAACCAAGCATCAGCTGCATTGTTATCATTTTTAATGTTCATGTGTGACGCAATAATATGATCACAAATGCCCATGTCTGAGAAAGATTCAAGATCGTCTTGTCCTTCTAAAAAGAAACTTAAGCGTAAAATTCCTTCGGTTCGTCCTCGAAAAATAGCCAAGGCACGGTGTGATGGTATTTCTTTGAGTAGTTCTTGGTAATCAAAATAGTCAGCAAATTTTTCACCTTCTTGTTCTTTACCTTTTATTACGCTTGATACAAATTTGACTTTATCCCAGAGTAAATCGCGTAACTTACCGATAAGATCCGCTTGTTCACTCACACGTTCCATAAAGATTTGTCGTGCTCCGTCGAGTACTGCATTTGCATCGGCAAAGCCTGCGTCGTCATTAATAAAATCGTTAGCTGTTTTTTCGGGGTTTAGATTTCTATCTTTTAATAAGTTGTTGAGTAATGGTTCAATACCCGCTTCACGTGCAATTTGAGCTTTGGTGCGGCGTTTTTGTTTGTAAGGCGCATAAAGATCTTCTAAGCGAATTTTTGTTTCTGCATTTAAAATATCATTTTTTAAATCATCAGTTAACTTACCTTGCTCTTCGATGGTTTTTAAAATGGACTCTCGTCGCTCTTGCAACTCAGTTAAATAATGCAGGCGCTCTTCAAGTGAGCGTAATTGAGTATCGTCAAGGCCACCAGTAGCTTCTTTTCGATAACGAGAAATAAAAGGGACGGTTGAACCTTCGTTAAGTAATTGAACCGCAGCTTTAACCTGATTTATTGCAACATTTAATTCTGCGGCAATGATACTAATGATATTACTAATGGTGGCCATGCGTTATTGTACTTCCTTTAATTGACATATAATGGGGGTGTTTCTACAGACAAAAATTGTAGCATTATTGGATTGAGTAAACGACATCTGTGTTCAAAAATTAATTTTATTTTGTCATCCAAATAATAGAATTATCGCCATTTGCTTCATTGGTCACAACACGATCAATAAAAGTATGGTTGCCTGTGAGTGTTACATTTTTAATGTATTTTTGACTGTATTTGGATTTTGGGGTTAGCACGATTTGCCATTGCTCAACCGTTCCTGTTAACTCAATAGTATTCGACGATTTTAAGCGATTAAAATTACCCGTCATGGTGGTATAGAATGCTTTCATTGAGGCGTAGATTAATGGGTGATCTTTTAGTGTTAGGGTTTCACTTTCTAATTTTTTATCGGTATAAGTAATGGTATTGGATTTTAAGGTGTAAATTTTGACGAAAGGTTTATCAATGTTTTTTTGTAAAAAATTGGAAGATCTAAAATAAAACCGACCATTTAAGGTTAAAGGTTTGTTTAAAAATCGAAAATTTTTGTTTTCTGTAAAATAAATTACTTCGGATATATTATTGGATGCCATAAGAGCTGCAAGGCCGTTTAAGTTAAAATTTGAAGCATATAAATTGATTGATTGACTAAAAAATATAATTAACGACGCTAATATAGAAAATATATTTATTCTCCTAGCAAAAAAAGACTTTGAATAACAGTCATTATTGGTGTTAATTCTAGTATTATCTTTAAATTTCATCGTAAATTATAATCTATCACTTATCATTGTTATTCTTTATTTTATCTCACTAGAACAAAAAAAGGGTGCTGATGCACCCTTTTAAGTATTTTTATTAAAAAAAAATTTTAGAAAAAACCTGCCATTGCATATGCGGTCTTTTTAAACATTAATTCTTGTGCTTCTTCAAGTTTTAAATTTGCTTTGTTTGCGGTGGTTACAATACGGGTACGGTATTCTTTGCGTGTTGTTGCTTCTGAATAACGTTGAGTACTGGTTCCAGCGTCAGATACTTTGGCGCTAACTTGGGAATCTTTACGAATAATAACGCCTTTACGCGCTTTTTCTTTAATTTGTATGTCCGCAACTAGCATATAAGTCACGTCCTGTACAAAGGCATTGGCTATTGTACTGCCAACACCTCCGACTAAACCGCCTACAACCATGCCCTTACCTGAGCCGGTTATTAAACCGCCGGCTGCGGCACCGGCTGCAACACCAATATAACCTTGGTTCAATGCTGCTGCTGCTGCTGATGGACTGGCTTTTTCTAGATTCAATACATAGATATTTAGCTGGAATTGAGCACGTTTAGGACTGTCGACTACACGGTAGCCACCATCATTATCCGCAATTTGTGATTTAACGAATTTTTTAAATGAACGTCGATCAAATTCCATTACACCACTGCGAACCTCAACGTATATTGTTCGATGCTCACGTTCAACCGCATCAACAAATATAGCGGTACTGGTTTTAGCCTGGACATCTAAATTTCGTTTAGAAATTGAGGTATGTAAAGCCGAACAGCCTGAGAGATAGACCGCAATTACGCTGATTGATACTAAGCGTGCACTATTTTTATAATTAAACATTTTTATTCCTCTTGGTATTTATAATTAGTAATACGGGTAATAACTACCGTGATAGCGATAATAGTATCGACAGTTACGGTATTCACGCCATGACCAGCGCAACATATCACGACAGGTGTAGCCTCTACGCCAATGTGTGCCTGTATACACTTTTGGTTTTAAGTTTTTTTTCATTGCTTCTTTTATATAAGCTTCCACTTTTTCGGGCTGTTCCGCCAAAAATGGTTTGCTCATGACTTCTGCATTCATTTGTTTTTGCATTTCAATTAAGTCATCTTCTTCGTTTGCCTGTACCGATACACTGAGTGCAAATAAAATTAATGGTAGTAAAATACGCATACTTTTTTCCTACGGTAAATTAAAATGATAGTTATAAAACGAAAATAATTATATCAATATTATCAGTATAGATACTTGTGCATTATGGGGAAGGAATCAGCACAAATTTTAACATTCGTATTATTATTACTTAATGTTACAGTAGTTTTAATTGATAAAACAATAGTCATAGTGCGGTAAATATATTCATAATTAATTCAATAGCTTAGGGTTATTTCAGAGTATACTTAATCTAATATTGGATCAAATGGTAGGCTTCTGTGTAAAGCATTATTTTGTGTTACATTTTGTTACTATTGTGGTTTTTTGAGTATTTGTTATGGCGTTGTATCAATCGTGCGTAATGTATCTAGAGTGAATAGTAGCAAGTTGTGATATTGGTCGAATCTATTTGGTTTTAGCCAAGGTAAATTAATTTTAATGAGAGCAAATTAATGTCGTTCATGAATCCAAACAGCAGTGAAATTAGATCGTTACTGCAAAATATCGAAACAATAGCTATTGTGGGCTTATCACCAAAAATAAATAGGCCGAGTTATCAAGTTGCTAAAGGACTACAAGAATTTAATTATACAATTGTTCCGATTCGACCGGCTGTAGAGCAAGTGCTTGGCGAGCCAGCATACCCTGATTTAGATTCGTTGATGGCATCTTCTACTGTAAAAATAGATTTACTCGATGTATTTCGTGCTTCGAAATTCGTTGATGACATTGTTACGCAGTGCATTGATTTTAAAATTCCTGCAATCTGGTTACAAGATGGAGTAATTAACCATGATGCGGCTCAACGTGCAAAAGATGCCGGTATTTTTACCGTTATGGATCGCTGCATTTATCGAGATCATATTAATTTGCTAAAATAAATTATCTTTTACTTTTTACTTTTTGTACAACTTATTAAGTGTTGCAATAACTTCCGGTGTATCCCAATAAATGCTGGCATTAACGCCATATTTAAACTGTCCATCGAGTCCAATCACAAACGTTGAAGGGAAAGCAAATACATTCCACTGTACAGCTTGTTCACCAGACTCATCAATTAGAATAGGATACTCAACGTTTACTGATTTCATGAAGGCTGTTATTGTCTCGGGTTTTTCTGCATAGTTGATTGATATTATTTCAAACGGTTTATTTTTCATTTTGTGTTGTAGCCGATTTAATGACGGTATTTCTTCCAAACACGGTTTACACCAAGTTGCCCAAAAATTAATGATTGTTATCTGATTCTTATAATTTGATTTAATAAATTGTTTACCAAACACATCGTTTAAATTTATATTAAGAGGCGTGTTGTTGGCCGTATAAGGTCGTAGCTCACTATCGAGTTGTGTTGGTTTACTTTTAGTATCACGCTTAATGGCCTTACTAAATAACGGCAGAGGACTGGACTCTAATAAATTCAAACTAGCTATTATTTTTTTAGGTAACTCTTTTAGGTATTGTAATGTTTCGGGTGTTTTATCTTCCAGATAAAATATGGCAATAGTATTGTGTAACACCGAAGTAAACACCGATGCCTTGTTTTGTAAGGTTGATAACAATGTTGGTAATTGGCTGCGGGTATTACTTTTTGAACTTTGATACAATAAAATAGGAATTGAAGTGTAGTTAGCGACATCAACAAACTGTGGTTTTTTACCGAGTGATGGTATCGCATTAAATAAGTTGGGTGAAAACAATACCGCACCAGTTAAATAACGTTTTGTTGGTTGGCTTAACTGCCATTGGTGTGCGCCGCGTAACACCGGAATGGCACTGTAAGATTCGGCTATTAAAATAACGTTTTTGTTGGTTTTTAAATGCATGGCGGTTATTAGCTCGGCAACGTATTTTCCGTCCAATTTGCGAATGGAGTTTACGCCTTTGGGCATAAACAAATTATTTAAAATATTAACCATCCATACTTCAACACCGTTATTACTTAAGCGTTGTGAAAATTCATAAAATCGTTGTTGCTGTGAGTAGCCGGGTACTAGCCATAATGCGATTGTATTGGTATTTTTAGCCTTTGAATCAGCCTTAAAATGTTGGTACGAAAATTCAATATTGTTTGATAACTCAATAGTTTTTTCAGTATTTAATAATTGCACTGAAGCGGCGTGGCTAATTGGGATAATTTGAATTAGTATTGTAGGTAGTAATAAAAGAATTAGCTTAAATGTAAATGTCATCGTGATTTTTGTTTAAAATAGTATATTCAGACGGTTATTATTTGTGTCATTCGTGGCGTAATTTAATAGGTTTAAAATATTTTAGCATGAAGTCTACACTATTGTTGCATAGGCTCACTAGTATGAATCATAATAACGCTTTAATATTATTATGAATAATTAACTCACATACACAAATTAGACTCAATATGCTCGTTAAGTTCACTAAAATGCACGGTTTAGGTAATGATTTCGTTGTAATTGATACCATTAACCAAGCTATACAGCTAACCGATAATCAAATACAGTTTTTAGCGGATCGGCATCTTGGGATCGGTTGTGATCAACTATTGCTAGTTGTAGCATCGAGTGTTGATAATGTTGATTTTAAATACCGTATTTTTAACTCCGATGGTGGTGAAGTTGAGCAATGTGGTAATGGCGCACGTTGTTTTGCCAAGTTTATACGTGAGCAAGGTTTGTCAGACAAAAGTTGTATTGTCGTTGAAACAGCGTCAGGCATCATTGAGTTAAGCATTGGTGAAGATAATTTAATTCAGGTTAATATGGGCGTTCCAATTTTTACACCGAATGATATTCCCTTTATCTCGGAAACGGAAAGTGAGCAGTATACTATACTAATAGATAACGAACCGCATGAAGTTGGTGTGGTTTCAATTGGCAATCCCCATGCCGTATTAATTGTAGATGATGTTGAGTCGGCACCGGTAACAAGTCTTGGGCCTAAAATAGAGACTGCAGATTATTTTCCTAATCGAGTTAATGTTGGTTTTATGCAAGTAATTGATCGTAGTAATATTCGATTGCGAGTTTTTGAGCGAGGTGTTGGTGAAACGCAAGCATGTGGCACTGGAGCTTGTGCTGCAGTTGTTATTGGTCGGCTGTGTGGTTTATTAGATTCTGAGGTTAACGTAACATTAACGGGTGGTAATTTAAGAATTGCGTGGCATGATACTGAGCAAGCAGTTATGATGACAGGCTCTGCTACGACGGTTTATGAGGGGCAAATAGAGATATGACACAGGCAAATAAAAAATCGTTAACCGAACGCGAATTTGAACAAAGTATCGTTAAGCACTTACAAAAGAATCCTGATTTTTTTAATCGTGAATCCGAGTTACTTGCTAGCCTACAGTTACCGCATGAACGTGGTTCTGCTATATCGTTGGTCGAGCGACAAGTTTCTGTACTGCGACAACAAAAAGATGATTTAAAACGACAACTCAATATATTAATTCAAAACTCTAAAACGAATGAAAAACTGAGTGACAAAATTAATATCCTGATTATTGCATTACTTGATACTGCCACTATCACTGAATTTTTGGACATCATTTCAAATCAATTACAAAAAGATTTTAAAGCAGATTCAGTGGTTTTACGTTTATTTCAATCGCATTTTAAAAATGTGCAAGACAGTAATATTGTAGAAACACGCGAAGAGTTTGTTGACTGGAGTGAACCGGTACTCGGCGCTTTTGAAAAAGTAATTAAAGGCAGGCAGCCGGTTTGTGGTAATTTAAAAAAAGGCCAGCTTGATTCTTTGTTTGAAACCCAAGCTGATGATATATCATCAGCAGCACTGATTCCTTTAATTGATAATAGCGATTCGCATGTTTGTTATGGAATGCTAGCAATTGGTAGTAAAGATCGAAACCACTTCCATGCCGAAATGGGTACCTTATTTCTATCCCATTTGGGAAAGATCATCGCCATATTATTAAATAAATACCGTTAATTCTTACGTTAAACCCAATAATTGATTATTTTTTAAGCGATGCTAAAATAAATGGAACCTTGTTCTATTTATTAGCGTTTTTAAAGATAGTGATTTAGGTGAAGAGGATTAATGAATGCAAATTTTTATTGATGATTTTATTTCGATGCTTCGAATTGAGCGTCGACTATCCAAAAACACCCTTGTAAGTTATCGACGAGATATCGAAGGGTTCAAAAGCTACATTCAAAAAATTGATTTATCAAATTGGACTGACATAACAGATAAAAATGTACAGTCCTATGTTGCTTCACGCTTTCGAAACGGTTTAACAGGACGAAGTTTGCAACGAGCATTATCTTCGATTCGAATGTTTTATGAATACCTTGTTTCGAATAATAACGCTGTAATTAATCCAGCAAAAAAAATTCGTGCTCCAAAGTCGGTGACAAGATTACCAGCATTCCTTGATGTGGATACCACTGAGGTTTTACTTAATCGTGACTGTGAAGATAGCTTGGTCATTCGCGATAAGGCCATGTTTGAATTGTTTTATTCATCAGGCCTGCGTTTAACCGAATTAGTTACCATCAACTTAATTGATCTTGATATAGCAGAATCCGAAGTTCGGGTGATAGGTAAAGGCAATAAAACCCGAATTTTACCGGTAGGTAAGCAGGCGTTAACTGCAATATCAGCTTGGCTTAAAATTCGAGATGATTTTATCAAAGAAGAAACAATGGCATTATTTTTAAATCGCCAAGGACGGCGTATTTCACAGCGAAGTGTCCAACTCCGATTGAAGCAGTGGGCAAAAGTGCAGTGTATTGATCAAAATATTCACCCACACATGTTACGTCATTCATTCGCGAGTCACATGCTAGAAGGCTGTGGTGATATTCGCGCGGTGCAAGAGTTATTAGGCCATGAAGATATATCAAGCACTCAAATTTATACTCATATTGATTTTCAACACCTTGCCACAGTGTATGACAAAGCTCACCCTCGGGCGCGAAAAAAATGATGCTCATAATTGTGCTCAATTGTTAACCTCCATTAAACACCATTCGGTGTTTTTTTATTTAATTACTGCTTAAAACTAGGCTCTTCTAAAGCTCAGCAGCTAGGTTCCGATATTATAGTTATATTAATGTAGTCATTAGGATCACCTGTGCACTCAGAAATTGACTCGATAAGAAGTTACTCTAAATATTACCTTATAGTAATAGGTGTTATAGTGATTATCTTAATGGTCTCAAGTGGTTATTTTAGAATAAAAGATTTTCGTGACTATCAAACCGCTATCGCTGAACGCGCTGTTAAAGTCACCTCAAATGGCATCTCCGAATTACTGAAAGAGCGAATTAGACAAGTTAAATTGTTAATCAGCGATCAAGTTGATTATATTCGGCTGTATTCTGAAAATTCTACCAGCTTATTTATAAAAGAAAAACTAACCGAACAAATCGAAAATTATTTTCCAAACTACGTTGGTTTTGTTGTCATCACAAAAAATAACACCGTTATTACCGAAGGGCTAGCTGATGGTGTAGGACAAGAGTGTTATAAAATAATAACTGATATATTAGAGAATGAGGGTTTAGAAGTTGCAATGCACTCGAATACAAACGATTTTCATTATGACATTGTGTCCAAGTGGGGGGATAAAAAATCAGGTGGTTTATTTATAATGAGTTTTAAAGTAGATGATATTGTTACCTTGCTTAAATTTGCGCAACCGCATTTACACGAGTTAATTATATCAAATGAAAACACCGATGAAATATACATGACGGCAGTAGGTTCTCAAGACAAATTAAATAGAGTTTTTAATAAATTTTTTCCAGAAGAGAAACAACGTATTTTATTATCACAAGTTATTAATAATACCAAATGGCAGTTAATCGATATTCGAAAGCAGAGTTTGTTTATGGATTACAATCAAAAAGTTTATGGACAAATTGCCTTTGTTTTAGTGTTATTTTGTATTTTACTTTTTGTGGCATTACGAATAATCTTTTCAGAAGAAAAAAAACGTAGGGTTATAGAAAAAAAATTAAGAGATTCAAAAGATAATTTATTAACTGCCAATATTGAATTAAAAAAAGTTGCGGTAACTGATGCTGTAACAGGAATATCAAGTCGTCGAAGTTTTGATGAAAGAATAAAACAAGAAATAAGCCGAGGCCGACGTAATGAAGAACCCTTAGCAGTGATTATGGCCGATATTGATCATTTTAAGCTATACAATGATACCTTCGGGCACACCAAGGGCGACGAGTCTCTTTATCAAGTTGCACAAGCGATTAAGAGCGTGTTAAAAAGACCGACTGATTTTGTGGCGCGCTACGGCGGCGAAGAGTTTGTTATTTTATTAGTTAATACTCAACTAACAGGAGCCAAATTAATAGCCGAAGACATATTGAAAGCTGTTTTAGATTTAAAAATAGCACACTCCGGAGCTGAAGAAGAATTTGTAACCTTGAGCCTTGGAATCAGTGTTGCAGAAAATCCCTATTCAGAAGTCACAACCAAGTTACTCGTTGAACAAGCTGATAAGGCATTATATCAAGCGAAAGATAAAGGCCGAAACCAAGTGTGTATTTTTCAAGGGTTATCTGATTTAAATGTAGAATCCATAATGTAGTTTAATAACTGCTAAGCAATAGAGCTCAAATCTTTTATATAATGCGTCAAGCCAAGCTGCATTGTTCGGTTTAATAATGGCTTAACTCCGAATGCGCCTGAGAGAAAATATTGGATTGAATACAATTCTATGGCCAAATAAACTTGACCACTTCATCTACTCCTAACGTTGTTTACACTGCCGCTAAATTTAAACCTCTGGATACCGGCTTAAAA
>CAYQUC010000105.1:0-10921 GCA_964420605.1 uncultured Thioalkalispiraceae bacterium
CAATGCGTTTTGAAATTAATAATAGAGAATGAGAGTGTCTCTTTGAGATGCTAACAATGAATTAGATGTAAAAAGTATACGTTATAACGCGTAACTTTTACATATTACACTCACGCCCTTTTATATTTATCAAACAGTTAAGCATAGTTTATCGGGAAAATATGTAATAATCTAATGTTAAATTAATTTTTGAGAAAAATAACTTTATAGACTCGGATATTGAATAAAATGTAAATTACAAATTGACATTATCATGATCAGTAATTTTAGATTTGATAAAAACTGCGCCGTTGATTAGACGCAGCTTTTTAGAGTGCGGGTAACATTGTCGTTGATGTAGCTAGTGCGTTAACCGCATTTAGAATCCCCGCAATTTAAACATGTCATGCAGCCATCCATCTTTATCACTGCTTTTGTAGAGCATTTACCACAAAGTTGTGAACCAGCAGGAAAGCTTGCTTTATCAGTTTTTAATGCTGTTGCTGACAAAGTGGATTTTTCAAATTCAGCGCGTTTATCGGCTATTAATTTTTTTTGATGCTCATCTAAACTATCATCGACTATCATTCCAATCATCTTAAGATGGCTTTCAATCGCATCACCAATTTCGGCTACTAGTGATGGCATGTATTTACCGCCTTTCTTAAAGTAACCGCCTTTTGGATCAAACACGGAACGCAATTCGTCTACCAAAAAGGTAACATCGCCGCCTTTTCGGAAC
Source organism: uncultured Thioalkalispiraceae bacterium (assembly GCA_964420605.1). Taxonomy (GTDB): domain Bacteria; phylum Pseudomonadota; class Gammaproteobacteria; order UBA6429; family Thiohalophilaceae; genus CAYQUC01. The sequence continues at coordinate 722 of CAYQUC010000105.1, forward strand.
ACGGCTGAAATAATTCGTGTTAATGCTACAATCCATTGGAAGTGATCCATATTTTTGGAGTTAATAAACACTTCAAACGGACGACGTAGTTCATGTTCGGTGCCTTTATTTAAGATGATGTCATTAATGGTCACATACAAGGCATGTTCAGACATGGGTGTTTTTACTTTGTAGGTAGAACCGTGTAACTCTTCAGGACGTTCTACTTTTTCATGCATCTGAATAATTTCAGCAGTGGCTTCTACTACTGCTTCTGGTACTTCAGCTTGTTGTTGATCTACGTCTTCTTTTACAACTTCGTAGCCGACAATTTTTTTGCCAATTTTGATCGACATTATGATCTCCTTTCTATTACGTAGTGTAAAACTGTAATATTATTTTCTATTATTGTTACAGTCTTATTGCATTTTTATTCTTACGTTAGTCTTGCAGTTCGTGCTCATTCATTGCAATTTGTTTTAGTCGTCGTTTTAGTCCGGCTCGACAATAATAACTTTGCTGTAATGCATTATATTCTTGAACTTCGGTTTGTGCTTTTTCAATTGCCTTCTTTTTAACTGAATAAACGTACCGAAGTAGATTATGCATTAACTCAAAATCACAACGTGCATTTTGTTTAGCTGAAAAAGATATTACATTAGAATTTACCATAGTAACCCTCTTTGAGTGCGTCAAATAAGTTTGCTGCAGAATGCATTTCACCGTCATATTCTATTTCTTCATTACCTTTTACTTCAACAATCGAACCGTCCTCTAACGTAAATTTATACAGTGTGTCTTCAAGATCTTGTTCCTTTACCAACACGCCTTGGAATGCTTCGGGATTAAATCGGAATGTGGTACAGCCCTTTAAGCCTTTTTCGTAGGCATAAAGATAAATGTCTTTAAAATCTTCATACGGATAATCAGTCGGTACATTGGCTGTTTTAGATATTGATGAATCAATCCAAATTTGTGCTGCAGCTTGTACGTCTACGTGTTCTTTAGGATTTATATCATCGGCACTGATGAAATAATCTGGTAATTGCGCTTCAGGATCGTCACTGTATGGCATTGCCTTGTCATTAACCATTTCACGATAAGCGAGTAATTCAAAAGAAAAAACATCGACTTTTTCTTTGGTTTTTCGGCCTTCACGAATAATATTTCGTGAATAATTATGCGCGAAACTCGGTTCAATGCCATTACTTGCGTTGTTCGCTAACGAAAGCGAAATGGTCCCGGTGGGTGCAATGGAAGTATGGTGGGTAAATCGAGCACCCACTTCAGCCATTTCATCCACCAGGTTCGGTGCTACGTCGGCTATTTGTTGCATATAGCGACTGTACTTAGCATGTAGTACTTTACCTTGAACTTTATCACCGGCTTGGTAGCCATCGGTTTTCATTTCTGGACGTTTGTGTAACATTTCAGTAGTTACTGTAAACACTTCATCCATAATTGCTGCAGGACCTTTTTCTTTTGCAAGTTCAACAGCAACTTCCCAACCAGTGATGGCGAGCTCGCGACTCACGCGTTCGGTAAATTCTAATGATTCATCTGAGCCGTACTTAGTACGTAACATGGTGAGGGTAGAACCTAAACCTAAAAAGCCCATACCGTGTCGGCGTTTGTATTCTATTTCATAACGTTGTTCTTCTAATGGCAGACCATTTATTTCTACCACGTTATCTAACATGCGGGTAAAGATGGCGGTCACTTTTTTAAATTCAGCCCAATCAAATTCTGCATTTTCGGTAAATGGATCGCGTACAAATTTAGTCAGGTTGATTGAACCCAATAAACACGAACCATAGGGTGGTAATGGTTGTTCACCACAGGGATTGGTGGCACGCACATTTTCGCAATACCAGTTATTGTTCATTTCATTAATTTTATCAATTAGGATAAAACCGGGTTCGGCAAAATCATAAGTGGATGCCATAATCATGTCCCACATGCGTTTTGCGGGCATCACTTTATAAATAAAACAAGCAACTAAACCATCATCATTAACAATATATTCCGATTTTATTGGCCACTCACGCCAGACAACTATTTTTGGATCGTGAATATTAACACCATCGCTGTCCACTTCAGCTTGGGTAATTGGAAATGCTAATGACCAGTCGGTTTCTTTATGGACTGCTTCCATAAATTCTTTGGTGATTAATAGCGATAAATTAAATTGGCGTAAACGACCATCTTCGCGTTTTGCTCGAATAAAATCGGCAGCATCAGGATGGCCAATATCAAACGTTGCCATCTGTGCACCACGACGGCCACCCGCACTTGAAACGGTAAAGCACATTTTATCGTAGATATCCATAAACGATAACGGCCCAGATGTGTGTGCACCCGCACCCGAAACATACGCACCTTTAGGGCGTAGTGTTGAATATTCATACCCAATACCACAACCGGCTTTTAAGGTTAAACCCGCTTCGTGTACTTTATTTAAAATATCATTCATTGAATCATGAATGGTGCCAGAAACCGTGCAATTAATAGTCGAGGTGGCAGGTTTATGTTGCTGTGCCCCTGCGTTCGACATAATTCGCCCAGCAGGAATAGCACCATGGCGTAATGCCCATAGAAATTCTTTTTCCCAGAACGTTTGCTTATCACCGGTTGTTTCCACATTAGCAATGGCATGAGCAACACGACTATAGGTATCATCTATATTGGTGTCGACATGTGTGCCATCCTTGGCTTTTAAGCGGTACTTTTTATCCCAAATATCAAGTGATGTTTCTTGGTAGGGTACATCTGCAGCATTAGTGTGGGTTACTTCACTCAATTGAGCACGCTTCATAATAATTCACTTCCTCCGTGTCCTGCTAAAACCAATGTTATTCTCTATATATATGTCGATTAAATTTATCAAAATATTAAATAGGGATAACACCCGTTCTATTGCGTAATAAAATTTAAAATTATTGTTGTTGTAAAATCAAAGGTCAAAAAAGAAGGTGCATGATACACAGCATACGACGTTGTCGTACTATCTTGCGTAAATAACCCACCCTTTCGTTCCCTGATCCTTATTAATTTTGTACTGCTACTTGGAATTGATGCTAACAGCATCAATTATTTATTCAGCTAAGCCATTCTAACTAATAGCGTTTTATTGCCTTGTGCCATAATTTAACACTATATTCACGTGCCAAATTGGGCTTCTATTTGTCGAATGCATTCTACACATTACGATCTTATCTGATTTGTCTCACATCACAGGTTGAACGGTAATAGTGTTAAAAACACAAGATATTGTGTTATGTTGAAAGCATAGGCGCAATATAAAGGGTTGTCAACGCTAACTTGTCCCCAGTTTATACCCGGATATACCCAAGATACCCCCAAGTTATCCCCAATTTATACAGGAATCATCCACAAAATCCTGTGCATAACTCGCTAAGTATTTGATTTAATTAACCTCAATTAAATTGTGCCAATAGTAACTAATCGGCTATATTTTAATTATTTTAAAAAAAAATAATGTCGCTATTCAATAAATTAGATAAAAAATCATTAAAATAATTTTTTTAAAAATAAAACGGCTTGAAAAATAATCATACAGCCCCATTTTTTATACAGAGCAGAAATAATCAGTAACACACTAAAAATTTAAATCCAAATAGCAATTAAATTTTTAAAAAAATTGTTATTAAAAAAAGAGGAACACGACAATGACATTAAGCCGATATGAAGCAGTAAACTCACATAGAAATAGCAATTGGGCGGCGTTACAACAATTTCGAAATGAAATAGTAAATGCCTTTGACAGAAATACAAACCAGTTGTCAGCAACAACAGACTATAATCTTGCACCAAGCAGTTGGACTCCTGCAGTTGATATAAAAGAATTGGAAAATGAATTTATTATTAGTGCAGACATTCCTGGAGTTAACCCAAAAGACATCGAAATCCAACTGGAAGACGGCGTGCTTAGTATAAAGGGTGAACGGCATACCAATAGCGTTGACGAAAAAGACGCTTATAAACGTGTAGAACGCAGCAATGGTCAATTTTATAGACGTTTTAGTTTACCTGAATCAGCCGATGCAGAAAAAATTAAAGCCAAAAGTAATAATGGCGTTTTAGAATTAACCATCCCTAAAACAGAAAAAGTGAAACCACGTAAAATTACTGTAGACAGTTAATATATTAAAAATATTTTAAAATGGAGCATTAAACACGCATTACTTGTTTTAAGTAAAGCGTGTTTGTTGTGGTTCAATACTAAAATCAATTTACAAAACTAAAATTTAATATCCTAAAAATATTTAATTCGCTCAATAGGAACTTATTAGTAAGAGTCATTGTCAACTAGTTGTAATACAATAAATAAGGTTTAAAAAACATGTTCAATAAAACTCATACGCTATTACTCGTATTATTTTTCAGTTTAATAACAACATCTGCAATTGCAGGTTTACCAATTACCGATAGCCAAGGTAGCAAACTACCCACGCTTGCACCGATGCTAAAACGCGTAACACCCGCCGTAGTTAATATTGCAACCATTGGTTATGTCCAACAACAACGGGTAAACCCATTACTACAAGATCCATTTTTTCGGCATTTTTTTGGTGCACCGGCTCAGCCACAACAACGAAAAACCCAAAGCCTAGGCTCGGGAGTGGTCATTGATGCACAACAAGGTTTAATTTTAACAAATAACCATGTCATTGATAATGCAGCAAAAATTCAAGTGACATTACGCGATGGTCGACAGCTTGAAGCAAGCTTGGTAGGCACCGATCCAGACTCCGATATTGCCGTAATAAAAATAACAGCAAAAAATTTAACCGCCGTTAAAATAACAAATTCAGATAACTTGAATGTTGGCGATTTTGTTGTCGCAATTGGAAACCCGTTTGGCCTTGGACAAACCGTTACTTCCGGTATTGTGAGTGCCCTTGGACGTAGTGGCTTGGGTATAGAGGGTTTTGAAGATTTTATTCAAACCGACGCTTCAATCAACCCGGGTAACTCCGGTGGCGCATTAGTTAATTTGCGCGGTGAGTTGGTCGGAATCAACACTGCTATTTTATCAAAAAGTGGTGGCAATATCGGCATTGGCTTTGCTATTCCAATTAACATGGTAATGGATATAAAAGAACAATTATTAAGTCACGGTAAAGTGCGCCGGGGTCGACTTGGCGCAATGGCACAAGACTTAACACCCCAACTGGCACAAGCCTTTGGCATCCCCATGCAACGTGGTGCAGTAGTAACATCAATTCAACCAAAATCCGCAGCAGACAAATCTGGACTAAAACCAGGCGACATCATTACCGAGCTAGATGGCAAACAAGTGAAAAATGCCGATGTGTTGCGTAATGCCATTGGCTTACTGCGAATTGGTAAAACAATAAACCTTAAGATATTGCGAGATGGCCAAGTACGGATACTTAGTGCAAAAATAGAAAAATCAATTTCGAGCACATTAGCCGGCAAAGACTTACACCCCAAACTAACAGGTGCCTTACTAAGCAATATTGAGCCAAATTCACCTTTGTATCGCCGTATTGAAGGCGTTATATTTAACGAAGTCGATACCGCAAGCCCAGCACGATCAGCAGGATTGCGCCGTGGTGATATTATTGTATCGGCCAATCGAATACCAATAACCAACATTACTGAGTTACTGGATATCGCATCACACAGTTCTGAACTATTATTAAATTTAAGACGCGGTAATGGCGCTCTATTTTTATACTTACAATGATCGGGTAATTTTAGTTTAGCTCGGCTATCAAACGACTAGTGTAATCTCCTGAATGTCATTTAGTGCGTACTTGAAAAGACCATTAAAATAAAAACAGGATAAAAAGGCTAACACAATGCCCTCAGAGCTAAACAAAATTTTATACATCGAAGATGAACCCGATATCCAAACTGTAGCTCGCCTGGCATTAGAAAATGTCGGCGGCTTTACCCTTGAAGTATGCAATTCAGGTCAATATGCTCTCGATATCGCCGAACAATTTGCGCCAGATCTAATCTTGAGCGATGTCATGATGCCCGGCATGGATGGTCCTGAAACAGTTGTCGCATTACGCAAAATACCCAGTCTGACACATACTCCTGTCATGTTCATGACTGCAAAAGTACAAACAGATGAAGTACAAGAATTACTCTCCTATGGTGCATTAGGAGTTATTCCTAAACCATTCGATCCAATGACCTTATCCACCAAAATTCTTGAACTATGGGAAAAACAGTAAAATAGTAAAAATAAAAACATCAATTCCAGCCTTTGTTAGCAAATAAATCGATATTTGTCTACTAGACATCGTTTTCACCTATAATTTATTTTATATAAGTCTTGATTTTATTAATGAGCGTCTATATTATAATCATATTAGTATTTTATAATATTCTTATTTAGGAGTTAATTATGTCAGGATTTATACCAAATTTTCCACACGATGGTGTTGTTACCGTTAACCGAGTAATTTTAAAGCCAGAATTTAGCCTTGATGATTTGCAAGAACGCGTTGCAGAACTATGCGAAAATGTTAAAACATATCATTCAGAAACTGGTTTCATCGGTGGTTTTGTGTCTTTAAATATGGGCATGATTTCGAATGAAGGTTCTACCACAGGTCAAGCAGTTGAAAGCGATCTAAAAGGCAAAGAAGCAATTATCGTTACTTTCTGGGCTAGCTTTGAAGAACATGAAGCATCACATCGTAGTGACACTTTCCGTCCGTTATTTGAAAAAGTATTAGAAACATGCGAAAACGGTAATGAAGAAATTGCCTATGAAATGCTGTGGTCAGGTGCAGCATATGATGCTGAAACTGCAAAAGCAGCACAAGATGCTAAAGCTAAGTTCGCAGCTTAATTAGTAGCTAAAGTTAAGAAAAAAAGCTGATATTCTTGAATATCAGCTTTTTTTCGTTGTTTTGCTCGGTTTTGATTCTCAATCTCAAGCATCTACCTGTATTATTCCTGCAATAACCTGTACAATTTTAGACCAATAGTAAGCTAGCGAAATCATATACAGTTCAGTATCAACGCGTTATGCTAAACATAAACACTATCGGGTTTAAATTTATGAAATTTGCAACAATACTAAAATTTCCCTCATTTTTTATATGTTTATCATTGAGCGCAATGATGGCATCAAGCGTCTTTGCTGCAGCGGCCAACGAGCTAAACTGGTCTGGTTGTGGTATCACAAAAAAAGCCTTCATGGCTGAATTAGCAGCAGCCTATGAAAAAAAGACGGGCATCAAAATTAATTTACGCGGTGGCGGTGCCACTCGTGGTATTCGCGATGTCGTTAGAAAAAAAGCACACATTGGTGGCGCGTGTCGTGCACAAATGGAATTAAGCCCAATTGAGCGTCGAGCGAAACAAATACCTGTTGCATGGGATGCCTTGGTTGTAATAGTACATCCCTCCAACCCCGTTAATGGAATTACCCTAGTACAACTACGTGATATTTATCGCGGCAAAATAAATAACTGGAAGCAGCTTGGCGGTCGAAATGTCCCCATCGATTTATATGCACGCACCGGTAAAATATCGGGTGTTGGTTTTACCTTACGTGAATTAGTATTTAACAATCTAGACGAATCATTTAAAGCACGACGCTTTTTTAAATCAACTGGGCCACTTGAAACAGCCATCGAAGACAATATTAATGCCATTGGCTCAACCGGCATCAGTAGTGCAAAACGGCGTAATATAAAAATATTAAAACTTGAAGGCAAACAACCCACTTACGACAATATTCGCAGCGGTAAATATTTATTATACCGTCCGTTGTATCTGGTTATTCGACAATTTGAAAAAGATAAAAGAATAATCGCATTTAAGCAATTTGCATTAAGTAAAGAAGGACAAACAATCATTCGCAATGCCGGCTCAGTACCCTACGCCGATGCAGTACAACTAGTAATGAAACAACTAAAAGAACGACGACAAGCAAGTAACATTCAATAGCAAAATAAAAAAAAGCTATAGCCGAGCAATTAAGCTCGGTGTTAACGCAAGTTATGTCATACCAATTATTATTCCAACCATTGACCTAGCAGCCAAACTCTCAGTCACTCCTCGGCTCACTTTCAAGATTCTATCTATTTGATTTATTAATCATTTACGAATAAATTCAATTTATCATGTTTAAAATTATTACTATAGTCAAAGCTCCCAAAAAGACTTTACTTTTAGGGGGGAAACTCGCTAAGTTAGGCATTCCTGAATTTTTTTATAACGACATTACAGAAAATACAATTTCCAACTGTAAACTAAATGGTTATTTGAAATACCATTTGAGTATAGTAAAAAATCAGGCTTAATAATAAAAATTTTGATCTAAATCATTAAAAAAAATTAAATTACCAGATTAAAATTCTAATTAAATTCGGTTGAGTCAAAGTACACATATTTAATATACCATTACGATATGCAACTGAAATCCACTCCTCGTCTTTATATCTCTATATATAGTCTGAGGAGCTATACCCCATTTTGTAACTTACTGAGGAAAGAATAAATGATAAAGCCAATTGGTTCTGACGAACTACAACCACTTTTTGTATACGATGACAGCGAACATGACAAGTTAAGCAAAGAAGCAGAATCACTGCCATCAATCATTATCAGTTCGCAAGCTGCAGCCAATGCAGTCATGATGGGGGCAGGTTATTTTAACCCATTAAAAGGGTTTATGAGCGTAGCAGATGCAATGGGAGCAGCTGAAAAAATGACCTTAAGCGATGGCTCATTTTTCCCAGTACCAGTATTGTGTTTATTAGAAAACGCCGATGCAATCAACGGTGCCAGTCGAGTAGCCCTACGTGATCCCAATGTTGACGGCAATCCCGTTTTAGCGATTATGGACATTAGTGCAACAGAGCAACTCAGCGCAGAACAAATGAAAATTATGACCGACAAGGTCTACCGTACTGACGATGCAGAACATCCTGGGGTGAGCGCTTTTAATTCACAAGGAACAACGGCAATATCGGGCCCAATTCAAGTTTTAAATTTTAGTTATTTCCAAACTGAATTTCCGGATACATTCCGTACTGCCGTTGAAATTCGAAATGAAATTTCAGAGCGCGGCTGGAATAAAGTTGTTGCATTTCAAACACGTAACCCAATGCACTTAGCCCATGAAGAATTATGTCATATGGCAATGGATCGATTGGGTTGTGATGGTCTGGTGATACACATGCTGCTTGGTAAACTAAAAGCCGGTGATATTCCTGCCCCAGTACGGGACGATGCCATTCGTAAAATGGTCGAATTATACTTCCCAAAAAACAGTGCCATGGTAACCGGTTACGGTTTTGACATGTTATATGCAGGCCCACGTGAAGCAGTATTACATGCTTATTTTCGTCAAAACATGGGCGCTACGCATTTCATCATTGGTCGTGACCATGCTGGTGTTGGTGATTATTATGGTGCATTTGATGCACAAACAATTTTCGCTGAAGAAGTACCAAAAGGTGCAATGGAAATTGAAATCTTTGAAGCAGATCACACCGCCTATTCTAAGAAATTAGACAAAGTCGTCATGATGCGCGAAGCACCTGACCACAACAAAGACGATTTTGTATTATTGTCCGGCACCAAAGTGCGAGAAATGTTAGGCAAAGGTGAAGCGCCACCAAAAGAATTTTCACGTCCTGAAGTTGCTAAGATATTAATTGATTATTATCAAAGCATTGCTTAACACTCTAATGTCATAATGCCACGCACTATCACCCGATACTGCGTGGCATTTTATTGATCTTGATCAATAAAAATAATCCTGTATAAGTATTTAATAAATAACTAATATAGATTGAAACTTAACAGCTTTATTCGAGTATTTTAATACAATAAAATTAGCTTATAGAGGTCAATGTAATACTAGTGATCATAAGAAAAATTTGGCTTTATTTTGCATGTAAAAGTAGATAAGTTAGAGGAACGCGAGAAATTTTCTTGAAAAATCTCAAGTTGTGGTTGTCGACTAAAAAATGAGAAGGCAAACACATAAAAAAGAAAAATTGAATAATTTGCTTTCAAGTTGTTAAGGTGAACTTAATTAGTAAATTCTAATTAACTAAACCAGTATAACTGGCCCCACAAAAGTAAAGAATCAAAGGAATGTATTTGAATTAGTTAGCTACTAATTTAAATGATAAGTTTTAAAATAATTTTTAATTGCTAGCAAAAAAAAGAGAGGAGTAACACAATGCCAACTTT
>CAYQUC010000106.1:0-10735 GCA_964420605.1 uncultured Thioalkalispiraceae bacterium
CCTGTTTTATTTTTTGTGAGTAACGTTAGTCACGCAACGAATTTAACATTTGAAGTTGGTTATCATTTCGGTGGAGATGAATTAGCGGTCACAAGCTCAGATAACTCAAATACATATAAAATAAATGCTGGGGAGTTGATGTCTATCGCCGTTGGGGCACATATTTACCTAGAGCATAGTTTGTATGTTCGAGGATTAATTGGGATTAAATCTTCATTTGGACTTGGAAATAATGGTGATGTTACTTGGTCTCGTTTCCCTATTGAAGCAATGACATTTATACGAGTCAATAAATGGGCTTTTGGGGCAGGTTTGAGTTATCAGCTAAACCCGAAATTATCGGGTGGATATGTTCAACAAAATACTATTACTAACTCGGAGTATAAAAATACGTTAGGTTTTGTTTTTGAAGTTGACTATCAACAAGGTGAATCAACTTACACTGGTATTAAATATACTGTTATTAAGTACGAATCAGCTGGTTCGATTAAAAATACCATCAGTGGCAACAGTATTGGATTTGTTGCAGGTTATGTGTATTAGACACTAAAACACCTATTTTTAATCGTGGTACAACTAAAGTTGTAACCCCGTTACTACTGAAGCTGTATTTTAATTTGTAAATTTTATTGTAGACTAACTTAATAATCTATTTATTTTTCAATGATACGGGGCTAGGTTTAAATGAAAATAATATTTCTAGTGATCTTTGTTTTTGTTTTAAGCGAATTTGATGTCCGTATTAGTGAAAACATTAATATTAATTTTAGTTTTTGCAAGGCAGCTTACGCAACGTATAAAACTGTACCGGATCGTTTGTGTGGATCGAGAACGGCAATTAAGTGTTCAGCACCAATTAAAAATCCCTATGATTCAAAATTTCAAGGAGCTTGTAGTTCACATGATTTTTGTTACCGTTTTGGTTATGCAACCTATGGTTATTCAAAATCGAGATGCGATTACTTATTTTCAAAAGAAATGAATAATATTTGCGTTAACGTGGATTGGATTTTAATTGCATCAGGTGGTTTATCTGTACCTGCATGTAAAGCTGCGGCAAATATTTATTATGGGGCTGTTGTGGTAGGAGGGGCATCTTCGTTTAAAAAAGGCAGAAAAAAATGCCGATACAAAGGATTCTGCCCTCCTGGAAAATTTAGTACTACAGGAAATCTTAACAATTGCAAATGCCCGTTAAATACGCGTAAGGTTTATACTGATAAAATTACTAAGTCAACAGCTTACTGTAATGGACTTGTCGATTGCCCAACTGGTAATTTTTATACTGACGGGGCCTATCAAGGTTGTCGTTGTCATGGCAATGCAGCAAAAAATTACAAGGGGCCAGGTAATATACAAGCAAACTGCAAAGGTTCGGCAGGTATAGCTACTTGCCCTAAAGGCAAATTTAGCACAACCGGAAAATTTTATAATTGTAAGTGTCTAGGAAATGAGGGTAAAAAACGCTGGGGCGTTGGCAAAATGTTTGGACGGTGCAAGGGTGCTTCGGGTATAGCTACTTGCCCTAAAGGTCGCTTTAGCACATTGGATAAATTTCAAAATTGTAAATGTGCGGGTAATACAAAAAAGACTTACAGTGTAGGGAGTGTTTATGCAACGTGTAAAGGCCGGGCTAATAAAGCGACTTGTCCTAGCGGAAAATTTAAGACAACAAAAAAATGGCGAGGTTGTATCTGCTCTGGTGGAAAAAAGAAAAAGTATACGAATATATTTAAATCAAAAGCACGATGCAAATGATACAGTGCATCATAATATTTCTATAGGCTAAGTGCTTAATTCAAGCTTGTTAATCATATTAGCTGCTTGAGTACGATTGTTAACTTCTAGAATCTTAAAAATAGTGTGTAGGTGCGTTTTAACGGTTGTATCGGATATACTGAGTTCGATGCCAATGGTTTTATTTGATTTACCTTCTTTTAATTTGTGTAAAATTTCAAGCTGGCGTGATGTTAATTTGTCAATTGGACCCAAACTGGGGATGTTAGGTTTAAAATAGTTGCCCGATAGAATGACTTCTATTGCCGCTTTAATCGTATTATTTGATGACGATTTTGGGATAAATCCCATTGCACCTAAATTCATGACTGTTTGAATTTCAAATGGATTTTCTGATCCACTTAAAACCGCTATTGGTGTCGTTGGATATTTTATTAAAATTAATTCTACTGCTTTAATGCCTTTTATGCCAGGCATAGAGAGATCATATAAAACTAAGTCGAGCGATGGGTATTTTGTTAAAAGTTCTAATGCGGATTCGTGACTATTAGCTTCAATAATGTTAGAACTCTGATTAATGTCAAGTATTAACTGTCTGATAGCCTGTCGATACAATTCATGATCATCTGCTATAAGTATTTCCATTAGTCTCAGGGTATTTTTATGGGATCTATTTTATGCTACTACAACACATAGTATAAGTATAGTTTGAAATTACGCTAACTGATAACTGATAACTGATAACTGAGGAGCGTTACTGTTGAACATCGATCTTATATTTACGACCTGGTGATTTAATATATAAAATCGTCAGGCCGTAATACGTTATACGTAGAAATTAAATTACTGCTGATGGTATTTAGGGCTAAATTCATGCACTGCAGCAACAAATGCCTCAGCATGTTCGGGTGGTATTGTTGGATGAATACCGTGCCCTAAATTAAATACATGTCCTTCATGGTGTCCAAAACTGTGTAATATAGTTTTTACTTCTTCACGAATTCGTTCAGGTGAAGAATATAAAACAGTCGGATCCATATTGCCTTGTAACGCTACTTTATGACCAACACGTTCACGTGCATCACCAATATCAATAGTCCAGTCTAAACCAAGCGCATCGGCTCCGGTTGCAGCTTGAAGTTCTAACCAGCCTGCGCCACCTTTGGTAAACATAATCACGGGTATTTGGCGACCGTTGTGATTTCGTTTAACACCATCAATAATTTTTTGCATGTAATTTAATGAAAATTCAACATAATCACGCGGCGTTAACGAACCACCCCAGGTATCAAAAATCATTACGGTTTCGGCACCACTTTCAATTTGAGCGTTTAAATACAGAATAATAGTGTCGGCCAGAGTATCTAATATTTTATGCAGTAAATCGGGTTTATCAAACAACATGCCTTTAATGTGAGCAAATTCTTTTGATGAGCTGCCTTCAACCATGTAGGTTGCTAGGGTCCAAGGACTTCCAGTGAAGCCAATCAATGGTACCTTACCATCAAGCTCTGTGTGGATCATGCTGACAGCATCCATTACATAGCGTAATTCGCCATCCATTTGAGGGATGAATAATTTATCAATGTCGGCTGCGGTTCGTAGTGGTCGTTCAAACTTAGGGCCTTCGCCTTCAGCAAAATACAGGCCGAGCCCCATTGCGTCAGGAATTGTTAGAATGTCAGAAAATAAAATTGCGGCATCAAGAGGGAAGCGTTCTAATGGCTGCATGGTGACTTCGGTGGCCAACTCAGGTGTTTTGCACAGAGTTAAAAAGTCACCGGCTTTTTTACGAGTAGCGCGATATTCAGGTAAATAACGACCAGCTTGGCGCATCATCCATACGGGTGTTTTATCAACTGGTTGGCGAAGAAGTGCTCGTAGAAAACGATCGTTTTTTAGTTCCGTCATTGTTATTTAGTCCTGTTTTGTATAGCACTTTGGGTGCGGTTCTTGCTTTGCTTTTGTAGTTTCTATTGTACAGTTATGTATATTTTATAACCAGCGATTGGTTTGTAATTTAAAATTTTTATTGTTCCGGTTTGCTTTCTCAACCTGATATACAGAGGTTTAATACTCTATTTACAGTAGTTTATCGTTCGAGCAACTGGACCCCGGCTAAAAAGACTACCGGGGTGACGGAGTAGGTTAGTTTTAATTTTTACTATGTAAAAACTCTAAACGTCCAAGTAATCCAGAATACCTTTAGCTGCCTGTTGGCCTTCATAAACTGCAGTGACGACTAAGTCTGAGCCGCGAACCATATCGCCACCGGCAAATACTTTCGCGTTACTGGTTTGAAATTTAAACTTTTGTTTGTCTGCTGCGATGATACGACCACGTTCATCTAAATTAATATTATTATCAGATAACCAGTCGGGCGGGCTAGGTTGAAAACCAAAAGCCACAATAACACAATCGGCAGGAATTATTTCTTCTGAGCCTGCAATTGGAACGGGTTGGCAGCGACCGAGTGCATCGGGTTCACCTAATTTAGTTGTGACAACTTTAACACCTTCGACTTTATCGGTGCCGACAATTTCTAATGGTTGGTGATTCCATTTAAATTTCACGCCTTCTTCTTTAGCGTTTGATACTTCGCGTTTTGAACCGGGCATATTGACTTCATCACGACGATAGGCGCAAGTAACATTAGTTGCATTTTGACGTATGGCGGTGCGATTGCAATCCATCGCAGTATCACCACCACCAAGCGCGTAGTCGTGCTTGGTGGTGGTGATATTGCAATCCATCGCAGTATCACCACCACCAAGCACGACTACGCGCTTGCCGTCCATATTAATAAAATCGCTAGCATCTTTTTCGAAACCCAGACAATGATTGGCATTTGAAATTAAATACGGTAATGCTTCAAACACTCCGGGTAAGTCTTCACCGGGGAAACCACCCTTCATATAAGTGTAGGTTCCCATGCCCATAAACACGGCATCATAGTCTTTAACTAAGTCTTCAAATAATACGTCGGTTCCGACATCGGTATTTAACTTAAACTCGACGCCCATTTCTTCTTGGATTTCACGTCGGCGTTTAACAATTTCTTTTTCTAATTTAAACTCAGGGATACCAAATGTTAATAAGCCACCAATTTCAGGATAGCGATCGAATACAACTGGTTTGATGCCGTTACGAACTAAAACATCGGCACAACCAAGGCCAGCAGGGCCGGCGCCAATGATTGCCACTTTTTTACCGGTAGAGACTACTTTAGATAGATCGGGTCGCCAACCTTGCTCTAGTGCGGTATCGGTAATGTATTTTTCAATTGCACCAATGGTTACTGCACCAAATTCATCGTTTAAAGTGCAAGCACCTTCACACAAGCGATCTTGCGGGCATACTCGGCCACAAATTTCGGGCAAGGAATTGGTAGCATGTGATAACTCAGCCGCTTTAATAATATTACCTTCGGCAATTAGTTGTAGCCAGTTTGGAATGTAATTATGTACTGGGCATTTCCATTCACAATACGGATTACCACAATGCAAACAACGATCGGCTTGATACTTGGCAATCTTACCATCAAATTGACCGTATATTTCACGGTATTCTTGAATACGAACTTCAACGCTAACTTTTTTAGGGTTGTAACGCGGTACTTCTAAAAACTGAAAATTATTACCCATGTTATGCCGCCGCCTGTTGTAAATCTTCGAGCAAGTTATCTAATGACGCGGCTTTGGGTTTCACTAACCAGAACTTATTAATTACATCCGCGAAGTTATCAATAATGTATTGCCCGCGAACACTTAATGTTTCGTTTACAAATTCCTGAACAACATCACGCAAATGATTTCGATACATTTCCATTTCTTCAGCGCCGATACGTTGGATATCAACATCAATATTCACGTTGTCGGCAAATTCGTTATGTTCATCATAAACATAGGCAAAACCACCGGTCATACCCGCACCAAAGTTACTGCCGGTTTCACCGAGTACGGTTACCATGCCACCGGTCATGTATTCACAACCGTGGTCACCGACACCTTCAACAACGGTAAAACAACCTGAGTTACGAACTGCAAAACGCTCACCCGCCAAACCTGATGCAAATAATTTACCACCGGTTGCACCGTACAAACAGGTGTTACCGATAATAACTGTTTCATGACTTTTGAAACTGCTATTTTTTGGTGGATATATTGTTACTTTACCACCGGCCATGCCTTTACCAACGTAGTCATTGGCATCGCCTTCTAAATTCATGTGCAGACCGCCTGCATTCCACACCCCAAAACTTTGTCCAACCGTACCTTTAAGGTTTAATGTGATTGGTGCATCGTCCATTCCAAGGTTATGGTGCAATGCGGCTATCTCACCGGATAACCGTGCGCCGATGGAGCGATGAATGTTTTGTACATCATAATTAAATATGCCACCGGTTTTATTTTTAATGGCATCAATGGCATCAATTACCATTTTTTCAGCAAGTTCGCCTTTATCAAATGGTTCGTTTTTCGGCGAGTCGCAGTAATGTGGCTTATCGCTTAAGGCGCTATTATTATTTTGGCTATCATCCAATAATGCGGACAAATCCAAGGATTTTTGTTTGTTAGTATTGCCGGATATTTGATTTAATAAATCAGTCCGTCCGATTAAATCCGTCATTTTAGTCACGCCCAATGCTGCCATTAATTCGCGCGCTTCTTCAGCTATGAAATGGAAATAATTCATCACTGCTTTTACTTCGCCGCTGTAATGCAAGTCACGCAACACATCGTTTTGAGTAGCCACACCAGTGGCACAATTATTTAAATGACAAATACGTAAATATTTACAGCCCATTGCAATCATTGGGCCGGTTCCAAAACCAAAACTTTCGGCACCAAAAATAGCGGCTTTAACTACGTCTAATCCGGTTTTTAAACCACCGTCAGTTTGCAAACGGACCTTGCCGCGCAGATCATTGGCGCGCAGCACTTGATGGGTTTCAGTTAAACCAAGTTCCCATGGACTGCCCGCATATTTAACCGAGGTTAATGGTGAAGCACCAGTACCACCGTCGAAACCGGAAATAGTAATCAAATCGGCATAGGCTTTTGCAACACCGGCGGCAATGGTACCAACACCGGCTTCGGCGACTAATTTTACGGAAACTAAACCGTCAGGATTCACTTGTTTTAAATCATAAATTAACTGCGATAAATCTTCGATAGAATAAATATCATGGTGTGGTGGAGGTGAGATTAATGACACACCGGGTTTACAAAAACGTAAACCAGCAATGTAGTCGTTCACTTTACTACCGGGTAGTTGACCACCTTCACCGGGTTTAGCGCCTTGTGCTACTTTAATTTGCATCACTTCTGCACTGCGTAAATACGCCGGTGTCACACCAAAGCGACCTGAGGCAACCTGTTTAATTTTGGAACGTTTCATGGTGCCATAACGATCAATATGTTCACCACCTTCACCAGAATTTGAGCGACCGCCAATGCGGTTCATGGCTTCGGCCAAGGTTTCATGTGCTTCGGGTGATAATGCGCCAAGGCTCATTGCGGCGGAATCAAAACGAATCATAATGTCTTCGATGGGTTCAACTTTATCAATTGAAATTGCTTTAACGTTAGTTGCACCAATTCGTAGTTCTAGTAAATCACGAATCGCTAACGGTTCACGGTTATTAACTAAATCGGCATACACTTTATATTGTGCATAATCACCCGAGCGAACGGCTGCTTGTAATGAGTTAACCACATCTGGATTATAAGCATGTTGTTCACTGTCGTGAACGTATTTTAACAGGCCACCTTGTTGCATATTTTTACGTGGATTCCACGCTAGTTTATGGGAGGCTTTTTGATCATCATCAAAGTCTTCAAATCGAATACCGGAAATTCTATTGGTGGTGCCTTTGAAACATAAATCGACAACGTCTTGGTGCAGACCGACGGACTCAAATAATTGTGCACCACGGTAACTTGCGATTGTTGATATACCCATTTTAGAGGTTATTTTGTATAAGCCTTTTTTAATGCCTTTACGGTAATTAATTTCAAGTTTTGTTGTGACTTTGTCGGTGAGTTCACCGGTGACTTGCATGTCACGTAAACAGGCAAAAGCAAGGTAAGGATAAATTGCGGTAGCACCATAACCAAGTAACACCGCAAAATGGTGCGGGTCGCGTACGGTTGCTGTTTTTACAATGATATTTGCATCACAGCGTAAACCCTCATTGATTAACCGATGATGCACTGCACCTGTAGCGAATAAAGCATGTACTGGACGAGTTTCTTTAGTAATGTCTTTATCATTTAATACTAAAATGACCTTACCTGCTTTAATGGCTGCTACGGCCTTATCTGATATATCGTTTATTGCTGTTTTTAAATCTACCGCATGAGGATAATTTAAACTAATGGTTTCACTCGTGTAGTTTGAATCTTTTTTACCTAATGCTAATAACGCATTTAATTTGGTGTGTGATAACACGGGGGAATTTACAATGGTGCGTAATGCGTTTTCCTGAGTTTCTTCAAACAGATTTTTCTCACGACCAAAACAGGTTTCAAGTGACATAACCACTTGTTCGCGAATGGGATCAATCGGAGGATTGGTTACTTGAGCAAACTGTTGACGAAAATTATCATAAGGTGATCGAACTAAATTTGATAAAACTGGAAACGGGGTATCATCACCCATTGAGCCAATTGCTTCAGCGCCACTTTCGGCCAAAATTCGTAATACTTGGTCGCGCTCTTCAAACGTGACACCAAATAATTTTTGATAGGTTGGAAATTTACTAAAGTTAACGGGTTCTAAAACCGTTTCTTCATCAATAACGGATTCAATGTGATTACTGCTTTTCATCCATTCTTTATAAGGATGGCGATTTTTAAGCATGTTATTGACATCATCGGGTAATAATAATTTACCTGTTTCAAGATCGGCGGCTAACATTTGCCCGGGCTTTAAACGTCCTTTTTGAACGACATCTGCAGGATCATATTGATACACGCCAATTTCAGACGCAATGGTAATATGGCGATCTTTGGTAATGACCCAACGAGCAGGGCGCAGACCATTTCGATCCATACTACAACCTGCATACCGACCGTCACTTAATACGACACCGGCGGGGCCATCCCAAGGTTCCATGTGCATGGAATTGTATTCATAAAATGCTTTTAAATCCGGATCCATATTGGGTACATTCTGCCAAGCTGGCGGGATTAATAAACGCATCGCACGAAACATATCCATACCGCCAGCGAGTAAGGCTTCAAGCATATTATCCAGGCTGTTTGAGTCGGAACCTGACATGGACACTAGCGGACGAACATCTTCCATTGGAATCGCTGGGCTTTCAAATTTATGGCCGCGTGCCACTGACCAGTTTCGATTGCCTTGAATGGTATTAATTTCACCATTGTGTGCTAAATAGCGAAATGGCTGTGCCAACCGCCATTGCGGTAAGGTATTGGTTGAAAACCGTTGATGGAAAATGGCGACCGAGGATGCCATTTCTGGATCAGCTAGATCAATAAAAAATTCGGGTAAATGCTCGGGCATCACCAAGCCTTTGTATGAAATCATGGTGGATGACATACTGGGGATGTAAAACATTGGATCGTTCGGCTCGATGGTTTTTTCACATCGTCGTCGGGCGATATATAAGTGTTGCTCAAATGCTGTTGCTGACATATTAGCCGGCGCATTAATAAATATTTGTTCGATTTGAGGTAAGCTAGTAAGTGCTTGCTCACCACAAGCGCCTTTATTTACCGGCACAACACGCCAACCGAGAACCTCCAAGCCTTCTTGCTTGAGTTCCTGTTCGAGTTGGCGACGTGTTGTCTTGGCTAACTTTTCATCTTGATTCAAAAACACCATGCCAACGGCATAAATGTTGTTGAGTGAAAAATTTAAGTTTTTAGCCTGTTGTTGAAAAAAACTATCGGGTTTTTTAATTAACAAACCACAACCATCACCAGTTTTACCATCGGCCGCAACCGCACCACGGTGGGTCAACCGCGCTAAGGCAGTAATGGCAGTGTCGAGTAACCAGTGGCTGGCATTATTATCCATATTGGCAATAAGCCCAAAACCGCAGTTTTCGCGCTCAAATTCAGGTCGGTACATTGCACCGTGTAATTTTTCCATAGTAGTCATCATCTTAAGATATTGATTTTATTGACGTATTTCGAATCATTTGATGGGAAAAGCGTCATTGAAATTAGCTAAGTCAAACGGCCAAGCAGTATACAAGCCTAGATGGTTAGGTTCAATTGCTATTCGTAACTATTTAAGCATGATAAAATAGTATTTTATTTCTTCGAAAACAACAAGTTAAGTGCCCATTTCGTTAAAGTACAAAAATTCTCAGGGCTTACAGTTATTCATCGAATAACAGAGTGACAAGGTTGTACACTGCCAACTATATTTACACCTAAACAGTGTAAAATAGCAGGTTTTTGACTTTATTAATCTGCATTTAGGGCGTTTATAGGCTGGAGTTCGGTAGGTATAAAATATGCACCGTTTTCTTGATTTATTGGATGACTGGAATGAATAAGTAATTGAATAAAATGGTGTGGGGTAAATTATTATTGATGACCTGTTTTTCAGTACAGTAAACATGCTTAAACTGAAAAACAGATATCAAGTAAATAATTTTATTTTAATATTTACTTTTTTTAGGTGGTTCTTCAATCGGTTTTGAATAATGTTTGGTATGAGGGTAGCAAGTGCCCGAGAATAGATCGCCATTACACCTCGTCTTTCTAATATCATCACAGTTTGGGATGTGTAAATGGCAGTTTTGCAATACTCGATTAATTTCAAAAGTTTCATTTATATTTGTAATTTTGTTAGAATCATTTGCTAATGCGGGTAATATGAAAATTGCTGCTAGAGCAAGCATTACATTTTGTATTAAAGTAATTAATTTTATTTTTGGTTTATTCATATTTTTTTATTTACTATTACTAACAGTGTACTTGAGAAAGATACTCATAAAATAAGTTCCAACTTAGCA
>CAYQUC010000107.1:0-10704 GCA_964420605.1 uncultured Thioalkalispiraceae bacterium
ATTATTGCTACATTTTGTATTCAGAATAAACTTTCTCTTTTGCACTCCGATAAAGGTTTCAAACCTTTTCATAAGCATCTTCGTTTGAAAAATGCTATTTAGCACATAACGAGGCTGTAGAAAAAGGTCGAAAAGCACCTTTTTTCCAATATTTTTAAATATTTGTTTTTTCTCTATACGGTAGTAAAATTTAATCATGCTTTCTGTTGTGGTCAAGTAAATTTGGACACTTTAACGGGAGCAAATTAATTTCTCTGCCGCCATTGGCGGCCCTGTAAATTCCGGCATTGGGGTCGGACCAAGCTAAGTAGTTGAAGTAAAACAAAATAGAAGTCAAATCAAGTTATTATTACACCTTAAACACATTGTTTTAACTCTAAAATGATGTGTTTAAGGACTGTACTAGAATCTAAACGGGTCAGACTGAGTCTCTCCAGTTAAACGGACACTTTTAAATCAGAGACAAAAGTATCACGTAGGAGTTATCAAAGGGGGAACCGTCAGACTTGTTGATTTTAATGCTGTAGACGATATCATGTAAAATAAAGTTTGATGTGGCAAGCTGTTAATTATGGTGCGATACTATTTTTACTGGTTGTGATTGCTAGTTTAATTTGAATTAGACGCGAACGTATTAAAGCGTCATTAACAACAGCGTGTGAGGATGCTGTTATATAGTATTTATACGTTTATTTAGATTTTAGTTTTGTTGCTATTTTAATGGATTCTCTAGCCCAACGTAATAATTGTGTTTGATCATTTAATATTTCAGCTGGAACTTGGTAGTATTTTCGGACGTTGACTTTACCAGTTTTTTTAGTATACCAAAAACAAGAGCTTCCTCGTTCTGTGTATTTTTCACGGGTTGAATCATCAACTACAAAAAAAACCACATCCCCCATGATCATTGAAAATTGAATTGAGTTGGACGAAATTCCTTGGCCACCAAAAAATTTACCCGACGTGATTACTTTTAGTGCTGTTAATCGATCTAGAATGGACTCAACATAGTCGAATGTATTTTTACTCACGTCAATTTCCTTTGTTTATTCAATGCAAAAAGTACACAAAATGAAGGTATTTATTAGTAAATAGGTACTTTTCATTCTACTATATATTTAGCGTAGTAGGGTTGTTGCGTTAACTCTCTGTGGATTAAAAATTTAGCTGTTAAATAATGAAATCAATATTAAAACAGGTAACACAACATCCTTACTGGATAGTCGCATTTATTTTAGTGTTGAGTTATTTGGCATTTCAGTCGGCATCTGTTATTAAGCTTGATAATAATCTTAAAATTTGGTTTCCACAGCAGTCTGTCCAATTTAAACATTACACTGATTTTAGGAGTAATTTTTCTGATAATGGCTCTATAGTGGTCTTTTATGACAGCGCTACTTTGTTAACTAAGCAGGGGATAGCATTTAATCAAGCATTAATTAAACGCTTTGAGTCTGTTGAAAATGTGAAGCGTGTAACCGGCCTTTCAAACTTGCTATTGCCAATAGCAGATTATAAATTATTGAATATTCGTTTTAGTGATTATTTTGAATCAAGTCCTGACAAAGCGAAAATGCATTTAGTTAAAAATCCTCTACTGATGCAGCGTTTGGTATCCAAAAATTTAAACAGCACACTGATTCAACTTGATGTCATTAAAAATGATGCGTTGATGAATTATCGAACAATGAATCGTATATTCGAAGTATTTAATGAAAGTGAATTTCAGTCAACGAAATTTTATGTGACTGGTACTATTGCTATCTACGAGCAAATTAATCGGCTCTCGAGTAAAGAGTCGGCTAAATATTTTGTTATCAGCCTTATTATTATTTTTGTGTTATTTCTGTTTTTTTATCGTTCACTAAAATATGCATTATTTTCTTTTAGTAGTATTATTATTTCACTTATTATGGTGTTAGGCTTGTTTTCATTTTTTGGTTATACAGCTAATAATATAACGAGTTTATTATTGGTTATTATTTTAATCTCCACGATTTTAAATAACACCCGATTGATTATTAATTACAAAAATAAAGCGCGGTGCAATACTAAAAAACGTGATGCATTAAACTTAAGTTTAAATGAAAATTTTGTACCAAGCCTGTTAAGTAGCATATTAAGTGCTATAGCTTTTTCTATTTATTCTATGAGTGCTTTATCACCCATTAATAGTTTAAGTTATTTTGCAGTGATAGCTATTTTTATACCCTTTATTCTTAGTTATACCTTATTACCTGCTTTGATAGTATTGTTTGATGGCGTTGATAAAATGTTAGATGTTTACCAGAAAGTAAATTCTAAACTTTATAAGGACTCTAAATATTGGTCAATCCGAAAAAAATATGGCTTTGTGCTGACTCTTATCATGCTTATTTTTGTTGTAGTGACGGTTGAAATAGAAAGTAACACCTTAAGTGGCATAGCAGCAGACAATATAATTTTAACGTCGATTAAAGAGGGCAATCGTCAATTTTCAGGGCTGTATCCGGTCGAGTTAATTATCGTGGATAATAATATACCAACAACAAATAACATTAGTATAGTAGAAAAAATTAAAGGGCTAGAACACTCGATCACAGAACTAAAAAGTGTCAGCCACATAAAATCGATAAGTACTGAAATCGATTTTAAATATTATTTTAATCAGAAATTAAATCACTACAGAGTATCGGTTTATACTAAGTGGTTATCTAATACCGAGTTGCTTCAGCTACTTGGTGATATAAAATTTGTAACAGAAAAAATTTTTAATGAACATAATTACAGTTTTTATATTACGGGAGAACTTGTATTAAGACAAATTCTTCATAATTCTTTGTTTGATAACCAGCATTGGAGTATTGTTATTTTAGTGTTATCAATATTTTTATTATTAGTTGTTATTTTTAAAAGTGCAAAAATCGCTACTGTTATTGTATCAATTATATCTTTTTCTATGTTAATTCCGGTGCTTGGTTTAGTTGGAATAGGACAAAATATTGAAGTTTCACTGATACTATTCGTATCTATTGGTTTTCTGATTTTACTGAACCCAATTTTTGCATTAGTTTGGTATTTATTTAATAATAAAAATTCAATTGTTATCGAGTCTGATTTTATCGACATTAAAAAATCAAATTTAATATCATCTGTAATCATTGTGATTGGCATTATGCCATTAGTATTGTCGAAATATGTATTATTAAATTATTTTTCACTATTTATTATAGCTAGTGTTATTACGTTATCCGTTATACTTTTAGCCGTAAGAAGTGTATTTTCATTTAATCAAAAGTAACAGCTTATTATGGACTTATACCAATCTCAACAGCAGTGATACTGCCATCGTTGTTTTTGAAACCTTGTATAGCAACACGTTGTCCAATTGAAAATGCATTACTTGTACCGTCCTCAAAAAATAATAATGTTGAAGTAGTGTAAAAAATATTTATTGAATTAACGATAATAACATTGTTACCGATTGCTGAGATTTGCCCTGTAATATCAATTTGTTCGCCTTTATTCGGTGTTATTGGTGGATTTGGTTTTGGTGTGGGGACAGTGGGATTCGATGTTTGAAAATACATTTTACCTAAAACATTTTCGCTCCAGTTACGATTTGTAATTAGCAGATCAATTTGTCCATCACCGTTAAAATCTGCAGTAATTTTACGGAGTTCGTTATAAATATCAGTTGAGGGGATATTGAATATTTGTGGGGTACTATTAAATGTGCCTGTTTCTGTCCCAAAATAGAGTAGTGTTGTCGAGTTGATCGAGGCAATTTTATCTGGATGACCATCATTATTAAAATCTTTATAATTTTTAGGCCATGGTATTTTATAACTTGGTTTTATCAAGAATTTTCCGTTACCATCTCCTTGGAATAACATTGTCGATTTCTGTGAAGTGAATTTAGCTTGTTCAATTAATAAATCAATATGACCATCGTTTGTGACATCGGCAGCAAGCAGTTTGTAAGGACGTTTACTAAAGGTATTACTATCATAAATAATGTTTGCCGTGGAGAATGTCATATCGCCATTTCCAAAATACAGGATGACTTGTTTAGCGCCATAGTTTCCTGTTCTGGATACGACGATATCCATGTGTTTGTCTTCGTTAAAATCAGCCACTGCGATGCTGTAAACATAACTATCGTGTCGTCCAAGGTTTGGGGTAATTGCAAGACAGGCACCGGTAGTAAAACTGCCGGTTCCTAAACTTCGGGCAACCATAAATTGGCGATTGTCACCATCGCATTGTCGGCTTCCTATGACTAGATCGATTAAGCCATCTTCATCAAAATCAGCTTTTGCAAATGATGATACAATACCAATGCTAAACCAGCCGCGTTTGCCGATTTCTCGTGACTCGTCAAAAATTTTAATACTATCGGATTGTCCAAAATAAATTTGTACTTTTTGTGCATCAGTATGGGCTATAACGAGATCATCACTGCCGTCATTATTAAAATCGGCAGTGAGTGTTGATGAAATTTCAGGTGCAGAAAATTCAATATTAAGTGGTGTATCGAATGTTATTGCAGGTGAAATTGAATTTGTTTTTAAAGACGCGTTAGGTGTTGCTATAAAACTAAAGTTACCGCCGATATAATTACCTGCACTGTTACGATATTCCGGCATACTGACCCAACCTGAAACGATGCCTTGATCATTAATGTCGGTTGCAATAGTCCAAATTGATCCTGGATAATAAATAGTGCTAAAACCGTTACTATCGTACACAAAACTTTGTCTATCGTTGTCATTATTAGTAAATGCTACTCCAACAACTTGACCTTGATTATTTATTGTTTTAAGTTCAATTCGTTGTGCATTGGGTTTTATCACGGTTGTTGATTGATAAGTAGTTGTATTAAAAATAATATCCGCGCCAACAATAGTGTTGCTTTTATTAATGGATTTCGGTGTATTGTTGACTGGGCTATTAGCTGGAGTATTGATAATACTGTAGCTGTAATTCGCTGCTAGAGCGGGGGACAGAATCAGATATAAAATAAATGCAGTTAACAAAGTATTTATTTTTTTTGGTTGCAGTTGTCTGTTCATACAATGTACTCCAAAACGAATTTTTTATTATGTCATAAAAAATTAATAGCAGGAGTTCATTTATTATCCAGATTTATTTTGTATATATGTGATACCTGACTAGCTAAGCTTAAGGTTGTATTAATACTCTTTTTATTGTATTGAATTAATTCCATAATAAAATACAGCAATTAAATTTATTTTAATAACGCATCAATCTGTATTTTTATATGATCATAAATAGCATAACCACGTGATAAAAATTGGTGTTTCTTGTCATGTTGAAATACCAGTGTCGGAAATCCTTTAACGCCAGCTTGTCGAGCGTTTCCAAAATGTTGTTGTGTTTGTTGTTTAATTTTATCAGATTCAAATAGTGTTAAAAATTCTGATTGATCAATATTATATTTTGAAACTAAGTCGAATAATATTTTTTGTTGTGTTACATCTCGATTTTCTACATAAAAAGCGTGTTGAATATCGTGAAAGAAGGACAGCGTATTGTCGCTGTCAAACTTTCCAAATGCGACCAAGGCGCGGCTAGCCGGTTCGGTATTGTAGATAAAACCATCCGGTAGTGCATTGTCAAAATTGAATTCCTGACCAGATAGTTTATGAACTTCCTGCCAGTGGTGTAACGTTTCTGAGCGTTCTTTTTCAGTAATGACGCTTGTTGTACCGGGTCGTAATCCACCAAGATTTAATGCAATTTGTATCTGATCACTGTAATCTGCTTTTATTTGGGTAATGACAGGCGAAAAACCCCAACACCAGGAACACATCGGATCTGCAAAATACCATAAAATAGGTTGTGTCATAAATGCTCCTGTCTATTTAAGCTAAAAAATTATTCACTGTCGACACTGACTGTTTGTGCCACGTTTTTTTTATTAATATTACCGCCAAAAAAATTATGAAAGTCGTCGAGTATATGATAGCTAACCGGTATTAAAATCAAGGTAACCATTGTTGCAAACATAACACCAAATGCCAGCGATACGGCCATTGGAATTAAAAATTGAGCTTGGACACTACGTTCAAGCATTAATGGGGTTAAGCCGGCAAAAGTCGTTAATGAGGTTAATATTATGGGACGGAAACGTTCAGCGCCCGCATCACGAATGGCATCACTGAGTTTAGCGCCTTCGGCTCGAAGTCGATTAATGTAATCGACTAATACTAAATTATCATTCACCACGACACCCGCAACGGCTATCATGCCACAAAAAGATAACAGGCTAATTTCAAGTCCTAGTACAATATGGCCTATTAGCGCACCGATTAGACCAAATGGAATGGCGGACATCACCATTAGTGGCTGGGTATAAGATTGAAATGGTATTGCCATTAAAATATAAATCCCAAACAAGGCAATTATAAAGCCTTTAATCATGGTGCTGATTAATTCATTTTTTGATTTCTGCCTGCCAGATAACGACCAGTTTACATCTGGATAATTTTGTTTTAGTTTATTTAAAAACAGAGGTTTCAAATCATCCATTACTTTACTTGATGAGGTGATACTTTCATCAACAAAGGCACTAACCGTGATGATTCGTTTTCGATCTAATCGTTTAATGACTGATGGACTTGTTGAATAGGATAACTCAGCTATGTCTACCAGTGGTATTAATGAACCGTCTGAAAGTTGGATGTGCATTGTTTCTAAAGAGTAGAGCGATTTTCTATCTGATTTTGGGTAACGTACAAACACTTTTACATCATCGCGGCCGCGTTGTATGCGCTGTATTTCTTCGCCGTAAAATGCTTGACGAACCTGCCGTGCTAAATCATTGGTGTTAATGGCTAGGCTGTGTGCTTTGGGTTTTAATTTTAATATGATTTCTTTTTTACCAGAATCAAAACTATCGTGAATGCCGTATAGACCTGCGTATTGCTTTAAGCTGTGTTTTAATTTTTTAGTGGCTTCATGTAACTGAGTTAAATTTTTGCCGGATAATTCCAAGGTAATACCCGGCCCGTGGTTACGCAGTGATGATTCATATTTTAACTCAACAATGCCGGGTATTTCACCTACCATGGTGCGCCAGCGTGTCATAATTTCTTCGGCTGAGTAAGTTCGAAATTCAGCTTGTCCGAGTGCCATGGATACTTCACCTAAATGTGAACCGGTACTGCGAGTTCCACTAGGCTGTGAACCGACCACGGTTTTAATACTGGTTATTTCTTCATTATCGGTTTCACGGTGCATTTCAGCTTTTAGTTTTAATGCATTATCGCCAACCAATTGCACTGCGTGTTCAATTTTTTTAATTGAGGTGCCTTGTGCGAAGCGAATTGAAGCATAGGCAAAATCACCTTCGACTTTGGGAAAAAATACTAACGATAGCCAGCCACTAGCAACTAAACTAATGAACACAAAAAATAACGCTATGAATAAAGCCGAAGTTGCATAACGCCATTTAATCGCCCATTCGATAAATGGTCGGTAACGAGTTTCAATAAAGTTTTCTAACCATTGGGTAAAACTGTGTAACAAATTTGAAATCTTACCTTGTTTGTTTTTAACTGGGTGTTTAATGGTTGATAAATGTGCCGGCAAGATAAAGATGCTTTCTAATAAAGAAAAGAATAAAGTGGCTATCACCACAATTGGAATAACACTCCATAAGCGTCCTTCAGGGCCAGGTAAAAATAGAATGGGAGCGAATGCGACAATACTGGTTAAAACTGCAAAGATGACTGGCGTTGATACTTTTTTAACACCTCTAATCGCACCGTCTAAACCATAATGCCCTTTGCCATGCTCGGCATAAATACTTTCACCAATGATGATGGCATCATCAACTACGATTCCGAGCACCAAAATAAACGCAAACATCGAGATCATATTGATTGAGCCATCAAGGTTAGGCAATAACCACAATGCACCCATAAATGAAATTGGGATACCGAGTGTAACCCATAGTGCCAACCGTACTCGCAGGAATAACACCAGGATTCCAAATACCAGTAACAATCCGGTGATCGCATTACGTAATAATAATGCTAAACGGCTTTGGAAGTATTCGGATCGATCTTGCCACACATTCATTTCTAGACCGGTCGGAATTTGACTGTCTTTTATATATTCGCGAATGTTTGCAGCGATTTCTAATACACTTTGATTGCCAACTCGAAATACCGTCAATGCAACACTGGGTTTGCCATTAAAAAAAGCATACAGATCTTGCTCTGCAAAGCCATCGACTACATTGGCAATATCCCCGAGTAATATCTGACTGCCGTCTTTTCTGGCACGAATAACAATTTTTTCAAATTGATCGCCTTGGTAGGCTTGTGACTCGGTTCGTAATAAAACGTCTCCTGATTTTGTTTTTAATACACCGGCGGGTAAATTAAGCGATGAATTTTTAACTGCGCGAGTAACTTCGTCAAAACTTAAGCCATAACGTTGCATGTTTCTATCGGATAATTCAATTGTAATTTCATACGGTCGAATACTTGAAAGTTCAACTTGGGTTATTGCAGGTAAAGACGTTAAATCATCTCGTACTTTTTCGGCATAATGTTTTAAAGTAAGCTCAGTTGCATCACCGGATATGATTACTTCTGCAACACGGGTACGAATGCTGAGTTCTTTAATAATTGGTTTTTGAGTATTTACCGGAAAGGTGCTAATGGTACTTACTCTGGATTTTATTTGATCTAAAATTTCTCGGGCATCGTAGTTTGCTACTATTTCAATAACTACCGTGGCACCAGATTCGCTGGCGGTTGAGGACATTGAACGGATGCCTTCAAGATCAAATAACTTTTCTTCTATTTTAATTACGACGGATGATTCTACTTCGCTAGGAGTCGAACCGGGATAAGGCACGCTGACACTAATTCTATCGAGTGAGATATTGGGTATCAGTTCTTTTCGAGTTTCTGGGATAGATAATGCACCAAGGATTAATATTGCAAACATGAATAAATTTGCCGCAACGCGATTTCGAGCAAACCATACTACTAAACTATTCATTTGATCTTGCTACTTTGTAAAGTGTGAATTTTATCGCTTGTTTTTATTTCTACTGCATCAGATTGTTGTAATAAAATTTTAATTTCCATGCCTTGTGTTGCAATATCCAGCGGTGTGATAATTACGCGATCACCGGTTTTAATACCGGAACTGATGAACACACTATGCTGAGCTTTATGGAGCACGGTAACGTGTTTCAGTTTTAGGGTATCATTTTTAACAGCAACCCAAACTTCGCTATCATTGTGTAATGCTGCTCGGGGTATTTTTATAATATTTTCAAAAGTGCGCCCTTGGATAATAGCATCGACATAGAGACCGAAGGCCAATGGTGGACGGTTTGGTTGTGCCGGATTTATTTGATAAGGGTTTTTAACTTGTGCAACGAGATAGACGAGGCGGTCTTGTAGATCAACCATTCCTTCGCTTCGGACTATCGTAGCGGGCCAATCAAAATGTTGCCCCAAAAACTCAACGTCTAAATTAACCTGCGCTCCTGCTGTTTTCTCATGATTACTTTGGTACAACCACGAATGATCGAGCAGTGCGAGTTGTCTATCGGATAATGGTAAACGTACTTCGGCAAAGTCCACAGCATAGATATCGG
The DNA here is from genome assembly GCA_964420605.1 of uncultured Thioalkalispiraceae bacterium. Classification (GTDB taxonomy): domain Bacteria; phylum Pseudomonadota; class Gammaproteobacteria; order UBA6429; family Thiohalophilaceae; genus CAYQUC01. The sequence goes on from CAYQUC010000107.1 coordinate 9,629, forward strand.
CAATGGATTTACCAATGGATAAGTAATCACCGAGATCGATGTGCTTTTTGGTTATCCGTCCATTAAACGGTGCTTTAACCTTGGTGTACTTTAAATTTAATTTTGCTATTTCTAGACTAGCTTGTGCGGCTTTTAAATTTGCATTGGCTTCGGCTAGCTGCGGTACGTGGCGAGCATATTCTGAGGCCTGTTTTAGTCGTTTTGCGCCAAGCTGTTTTAAATTTGATAGAGCTTGGCTGGCATTGGCTTTGGCTCGAGCCAATTGTTGCAGTGCACTTGCAACTTGGGCATCTGCTGTGTGAATGGCAAGTTGGTATTCGAGTGGATTAATTTCAACTAGAACATCACCCTTGTTAAAGAAACCGCCATTTACGAAATTATCCGAGACTTTAATTATTTCACCAATGACTTGGGCAGATAACGTAATTGAGGTTCGAGGTATTACAGTACCACGGCTTACGACAGGAATTTTAATGGTTTTAGCCGTTGCAGTAATTACTTGGACACTTGGAATTATTTTAACGATTGGTAGCTTTTCGACTTTAGGTCGAAAGTAGTATAGTGCTGTCGCAATTAATGCACCTATGGAGACGATAGCAATAACAATTAATACTTGTCTGGGAATTTTGAATATTTTCATGAATAGTTACTTTCAGTCTAAATTTAGCTGGGACTAATAGGGCAATTTCTTTTCGAATTAGTTCAATATATTCATGGTATTATGGCACTTTTTGACTCTAATAGGTCTAATCTTATTCTGTATTGACTGATGCGTAATATTTAATTCAATGGGATGCCATGAATGGCGCGAGACAATGGCTTGCTTTTAGTGCGCTTAGCCTCATTGCTTTAATTTTACGATTGATTAATTGATTACTTTTAAAAAGCTCGATTTTTTGGATAAATACGCCTCAAACTCTGATGCTGAAATTGGTTTACTAAAGAAATAACCTTGTCCAATATCACAGTTTTTAGTGCGCAACAGGGATAATTGCTCAATTGTTTCAACCCCTTCGGCAATCACTTTTTTATTTAGGGTATGGGCTAATGCAATAATTGAAGCTGATATTGCGATG
>CAYQUC010000108.1:0-7073 GCA_964420605.1 uncultured Thioalkalispiraceae bacterium
ATTATCCTCAGTCTACTCACTCTATTTTTATTCGCGTGTGAGTCTGATCCTGCAATTAAAACCTTTGCCAATATCGGATTAGCGCCTGCCAACTACGCCAAGCTCGAGACACCGACTGGAATACTTATATTAGAAATTGATGGCAAAGAATTAAAATATGCTCCCTCATACCATGTGCTGCCAGGAAAACATCAGCTACACGTGATGGTGAGCGCATTTAAAAATGAAACAGCATACAAGGTTGGTGATATTGATATTTCATTCACGGCTATTGCGGAGCATGTCTATCAGATTAAGTCACTCGCTACCTCAGCGCAAATGAGTCAGGGTTATAACAAGAAATTGAGTGAATTCCTTTGGATTGAAGATAAAACACTCGATAGCGTGGTTGCAGGCAAAAAACCGTAGTTACAATTCACTTTTCCAATCCACCATTTTAATAATTCCATCTTGATATTCCCAATTTATTGTTAAGCAAGTTGAACTATAGTTATCACTGTAATCTCAATCATGTCTTTTCAATAGATGCAATGGGAACAATGAATGACAACTACTACAGTTAACCCAACTAAATCCAATATTAATAATACGGTTTTTATATTTTTATTAGTCGCAGCAACAAACAATGCTGACGGCTATCGCCAACAAGTTAACACTGGACAACCGCTCAATAACACAAGCACTAAACAGCGTTAAAGTAATGTTAAATAAAAATCAAAATTACTATGGTAGCGCTATCTCGTATCGCCCTTTTAATTATGATTATAAACAAAGTACCATAGTAATGTTTTAAACAAGTATCCAGATATTAAAAGAAATAAGTTATAACATTCGCATCATTCCTATTTTGGAGATGGTTTAGTAATAACACGGTTACTTTTTTTTGTTTTAGTCAAAACCGTCTTTTCTAAACTACTAATTTGTTCACCGAGATTTTTTACCTTATCCCAAATATCATGATCCATTTTTAATTTATGTTCCATAGCACTCACCACCGGTAATAATGAGGTTGTTATGGCATTTGCCATTGAATGTAACACTTTATCCATTCCAGGTACCGGTTGATTGATTACTTCAACATTAACCTGCGCTTGTTCGATCAAACTACTCAAGTTTTTAAGTTCACTGCCAATTGCGCTTAAGGAGTCAGGTGCTTGTTTGTTTTCTAGTACTGTTTGAATGGATGTTAAATTTGAACTTATATTAGCTACTTGATTGGCTAATTTTGTTGCCGAATCAGTATTATCACCACCCATGCTTTGAATACGTTTGTAGTCTTGCTTTATTTGCAACCACCGTGCTTGTTGTTGCTCATCTAAATTATTATTAAGCTCAGCCAGTTTTAATAAGTTTTCTTCAGCGCCTTTAGTTAAGGTTTGGGCCTCACCCAAGTAGTGATCGTGAATTAGATTATTCAACTCTTCATCATTCATAACTCCGCTGACTTTTTCGGCCATCTTATTCATGTTGCGATAGCTGCCCTGTAGTTTGAATGACGGCTCGGTACGATATTTGTCGTCTTGTGCTGCAGAATAGATATACTGTTGATTGACTTTAAGCACAACATCTTGAATTATATACAATTTTTTTAATACCGTGGTAATTTCATTAACCTCGGCACCACTATAACTGTGTTCTAAATCGGTATTAGCGATGCTCTCGCCTTCGGCCATGCGCATGAGCTTATAAACATCGCTCATGCCTCGTGTCGCCAATGGTGACAATACTGCATTGGACGTTAAACAGTTTTCAATATAACTCATCGCAAATTGTTTTTCTCGGCCACTGAGAACATCACCTAAATTATAAATGTCAGCTCGGTTAGCGAGCATGTCGGGGATTTTAAAAGACTCACCCGATTCGGTATAGGGATTACCGGCCATCACTACGCAGACTTTTTTACCACGCAGATCATAAGTTTTACTATTGCCTTTCCAAACACCTTCAATTCGACGCGAACCATCACATAATGAAATAAATTTTTGTAAAAATTCAGGGTGCGTGTGTTGGATGTCATCGAGATAAATCATAACATTGTTACCCATTTCTAAACCAAGGTTTAATTTATCAAGTTCCTGTCGTGCGGTTGCGTTTGGAGCTTGTTCTGGGTCGAGTGAATGAACATCGTGACCAAGTGATGGGCAGTTAATTTTCATAAAAATTAAGCCCATACGGTTTGCGACATACTCCATCAATGTGGTTTTACCGTAGCCCGGTGGTGAAATTAATAATAACAAACCCATTAAATCGGTTCTTTTATTTTCACCGATGGTGCCCATTTGCTTAGCAAGATTGTCTCCAATGAGATGTAAATAGACATCGTTAATTAATTTATTACGAACGAACGAACTTAATGGTCGTGCCACAAAATCTTCCAGTCGTAAATTAGCGCGTTCGCGATCAACAATTGATTGGCGGCATTTTAAAAATGCTTTGAATTCGGGAACCACATGATTTTGATGGTGATGTAATCGTTGGGTAAATTCATCCAGTGCTATTAACATGGATTGTTCTGATATTAATTTATGCTCACCCATTAACCCCGTAATGGTAGTTTGAAGATCAACTTTTTGTACGGTTATTTTAAGACTATTTTTGACTAATATAACAGCGATAGCTTCGGGGATAAACCGCCGGATTGCGGCGTTATTATTAAACCTGATATAACCTTCTAACCAAGACTCAAGCAAAGCCCATTGTTTATCTAACGATCCGTGTAATTCATTTAATGTTTTTTGATACTGGTTTAAATGATTAATTTTCTTAAGTTGTGCTTGCAGAGCATCAGCAAGTTCCATACCGTATTGACTAACATTAAATTCGATTTTTTCTTTGATTAATTCATGCGATAAATAGTCTGCTGCAAGCACACAATCTTGAGAGTTCACTTGCAATTCAAAATTTTCATAATACTGTACCATTACCGGCAATAATTCTTGTCGAATTTTTTGATAAGCATCGTTTGACTGAAACGTTTTAGCTAGTAGCTCAGCGCTTTGCGATCGTAAGTGCCACAAATAGTGCAATACTGCATTTTGATCTTCACTGTGATTAAACCAAAATAAAATTGCTAAAGCACGTACCCGTGGAGGATAACGCAACAAACCGGCTTTATCACGAATGCTTAACAATGCTTGTAAAATTTTAACCGCATCGTAATCGTGAATCCCTTTCTCGTAACCTTCTTGATAGCGACTCGATACAAATTTTTTCACTAAGGTCAGTAATGCCTCGTTATTATTCGCAGCCTCTAAGAGTTCAACTGTTATATCGTCTTGGCCTGTTTCAGCAGCAGATATAATCGATGCAGCTAAATATTCAGCTCGATAAACACTGTCGGTTTCGGAGATCAATGATTGTTTCCAATACGATTGCAAGCCCAATAACTGTGTGTCGGTGATAGCTTCAAAATAATCGGTACCACTCAAGTGTAAAGACAATTTGTCGTCCTTTGGTACTATTGTTAGATCCACAGCTTGCGTAGTAACACTAAAACGATGGCGGCCTAATTTGATCACACTGCCACCGTTTTCAAAGATATCTTGTTTATCACGCTGCGCACGAATTGATTGATCTTTGGCTAACTTAAGCTGGCTATCAATATCATCAGAACGAACGGTATCACCAATTTCGCGTAATTGATTTGATAACTCACGGCATTTCGCCACCATCGCATCCGATGCAAAATACGTATTAATTTCATCCGGACTGGTGAATCGTTCGGTGCGCCGTTGCACACCTTTTAAAATTCGTTCTGCAGCACTGGCAAGATTATGAATGCGGCGTTGTTGTTCGTCTAACAGTGCTTGTTTATGAGCCTCAAAAGATTCATACACCGCTTCCCGTTTGCTTAAGATATCCGCTAAAAACTCATCATGTTCGCTAAATTTGCTTTCTAATTCTTCTAATTGTGCTAATAATCGAGAAAGCTGTTCATCACAGCTATCAGGGCTTGTGGCCAAACCGAGGGCGTTGGTAATGCTTTGTGAAAACAACATGAATTGTGCGCCAAATTCTGCAACAGCCTCGGACGAGCCAAGCATTTTGTGGTGATTGCGCGCAAGCGCCTTAGTTTGATTGAGTTTGCTGTAGACTTCAGAAATCGACTCGATAATATGGGTGCGCACTGTAGCATCATCCACTTTGAGTGTGCCTAGTACTTCATTTAATAAATCTAAGCCGGCACTCATTGCTTCGAGCTTGTCGATAACCGGCGTTAATTCCGATACAGATTTAATGACTGGAATGTGTTGTTGTAATTCAGTGACACTATTGCTGTATTTATCAAATGCTTTTTCCTGACTTAAGAACCGAACCGTGTTACGACTTAATGTTTGTTGCTGTTTCTCGAGTTCAGCATCAAGTTCGGTAATGCGCGCCATATTAATATAACGAATTTCTTTTATCGTGACTAGGTGTCCACGCGCATGGCGAATTTTGTCCAACGCTGAAATAAAATCTTCAGGCGATTTCCACGTATTTTTAGCGATAGTTTTGAGTAGCTCGTATTGTGCAGTTTCTGCACCATTGATTGCTTCATTGGCTTTGGCTCTAATGCTCTCAACTTTTTCAAACTCATCTAAAACCAATTCAGAAGTTGAACGAATGTCGTTCACCTGTGCCGCAAGCTCGGTTAATTCAACCTCGTCGAGCCAGTAATAATTATCAAATAATTGATCACAATCACGAATCAATTTCTCGTAGAGTAAGCTGCTTGCAGATTGTTCACGGATGCCGCGTACCAGACTGTACATTTCTGAAATCGCACGGACTAACTCAGCATTACCAATGTTACCCAGAAAAGTTTGGCTTTGTAGCTGATTATTAGCATAGTCCGACGTAAAAAAGGGGGTTTCCCAAATCTGCATTGGGTGGTTCCGAGATGGACCATCTGAATCTGCAGAGAATAAAATTGCCTGACCATTATCAAACAAACTAAAACCATGCCCATATAGTGGTGTTGATAATTCTTTGCGAATTAAATTGTAATTGAATAAACCAACCTTACCTTCTTCTGCTCGGTAAAATACATATAAAGCATCTTCACCATTAGGTGATCGAATCACTCGCTCGTATTCCATACCCGCAGCATCATGACTAAAATTTTTGGTTTCACCACTTTGTAAATAGTACCCACCCGGATAAATAATACCGTGATCTTCAGGCAATTGAATGCAAGCATCCCCAATGGCATCAATACGATCTACTTGATTATTAAAAGTATTAAATACCAAATAACGCCACTGTTTTTCTTTGTACGGTAATACTTTTAATAAAATCAACGTACCTAATTTGGCATAATAAATTGCGGCATCCGTTAATGACTGATTCTTATCCTCGACTTGTTCCCGATAAATTCCAAGCCCATCTTCAGTATTATTCTCAACTTTGATGGTCAGCTTGCCATTAACGGTTTCAATAAAAATCTCATTTAAGATGCTAATATGAGGGTGTTTACCATTAACGTGATTATCACGGGTGGTTTCTGTCCAATTAAAATCATAGGCTGCAGGAGTTTTATATTCGCGTTCACCACGATCATCAATGTAGCTTATCGTGTCTTTTTCGATAGCCCATCGAAACACACGAATATCATCAATATTTTCACCTATTTGAAAAAATGCCAAAATACGATTGTGACTGGTCCGTAATTTAGACAAATGCGTATTTTTATAATAACTATACAGTTCAGAAAAATCTTTTTTAAATTTATCATCGTCTAAAAAAGTACCTACTGCAGCAATTGCTTCTATTGCAAAAGTATCGTTATCTTTTTTGAGTTGATAAAGTTCAAAAACATCATTAACTGATGTTTCAGTTTTAAGACCAATAAATACATTGTAACCAAACAATAAATAATCATTCACTTGCACGATATCACGCGCGATGCAATTATTCTCGGTTCTAACACGGACTCGGCTTAATAGGCCCATCGAGGTATTACCAAATTCGGCCATGCGATCGTCATTTAACTTAACGGACATCGTGTCTAAATTTGCCGCTTGTAGTTCTAGTCGCTTACGAATCAGCTCATAAGCACCACCTTGCGCAACGGCTTGTTCTACTTCGCTGTTATTGTTCAAGTGATTATCAGGAGTCACGCTAGACAATTTATCTTCCTTTTTAAATTTACTTTGTTTGGTTTAAACATATTGATTGTAAACTGTACAACAGGTACTGAAGTACACGTAAGTGACACGTGCTTGTAGTTCACTACTGTTGTCAGTCTGCAACTGGTCCTATTTATTTGAGCTATCCACCAATTTTTTAACCAAACTTTGTTGTTCGCTCGATCCATTTTTCATAACGTGTGAAATAAACGCTGATACCGATAAATTTTGCAAATTACCACTTCCGGCACCCAAGCCCGATACTAAGTCTTTAATATCACCAATAATACTTTCATCACCATTCATGTGTCCTTCAATGGCCTTGGTCACAATACGACTTTTATCTGCAACACCATCAATTGATTTACCAACCGCTAGTGCATTAACGAATTTTTCAAAATACTCACCATTACCACCGACGATATCGATATTGGCATCACCTAATGCGGTTGCAAGCACTTCTGCTTGATCGTGGGCAATATCAACATTTGCATCAATACGTTTCATTATTTGCTCATGGCTTAAATCTAAATTCATTCGATATTCTTCATGGCTTCGAGTGTTGTCATCCATTTGTTTCATTGCGACAAATTTCTTCTCAAGACCTTGTGCTTCAGCCTCAAACCGATCAGCTATTGTGCTGGCTTCAGCTTCACCCAGTAATTTAACGGCTTGGGCATCGGCTTCTTTGACTTTTGCCTCAGCTTCGCCATAAACTTTTACCGCAACCGCATCGGCTTCTTTAACCTTGGCGGCAGCAAGTCCGATTTTTTCATCACCGGTCGCTTGGGCAAATAACTTCTCTTCCAAGACTTTAGCTTCTGCCAGTCCTGATTTTTCATCTGCATCGGCTTTTGCTTCTTGTACTTTCACTTCGGCAAGTCCAGTTGCCGCTGCCACAGCTTCCATACCCTCTGCTTCTTTTTTCTTCGACTCGGCATCGTGTTCTGCTGCTTTTAGACG
>CAYQUC010000108.1:7173-10584 GCA_964420605.1 uncultured Thioalkalispiraceae bacterium
CGTTCAATTTCCAGTGCTTTTTCTTTTTCAATTGTTTCAAGTTCAACCGCTCGGTTACGATCCACTTCTTCTAATTGCTGAGCACGTTGCACACGTTCTTTTTCAGTAACAACAACCCGTTGACGGTTAAGATTCGCCACATCAACTTCACGTTGCTTGTTTTGTTCCTGAACTGCAATTTCTTGCTCTGTTTGAATTCGCGCTTGTTCTGATTTTAATTTTTCTTCAGCTTGAATTTTTTGTGTTTCAGATGTCTCACGGGCATTAACACTGGCTATCTCACGCTTTTGTTTGGCCTCGGCATCAGCGCGTTGGCGTTCAAGCTCAAACATGGTTTCTTCGGTTTCCACATCTTTTTTCTTAATCTTCATTTGTTCTTCACGCAACAAATCGTTAGTACTGACGTGCTCAACTGAGGTAAGCGCGGTAATTTTACGAATGCCCTGTGCGTCTAAAATATTATCCTTATCCAAACTTTCGATTGGTGTTTGCTCCAAGTAATCTATCGCAGCATCTTCTAATACATATCCATTAATATCTTCACCGATAACTTTAACGATATCATCACGAAATTTATCACGTTCTTGGTATAAGTCTATGAAGTCGAGGCGCTTACCAACGGTTTTTAATGCTTCTGAAAATTTAGCACTAAATAACTCTTCAAGCGTTTCTTGATCCGATGCGCGGCTACAACCAATGGCTTGAGCAACTTTTAAAACATCTTCGCTGGTTTTATTCACGCGCACAAAAAATGCCACTTTAATATCAGCTCGAATATTATCTTTACATATCAAACCGTCTTTACCACGACGATCAATCTCGATTGTTTTTAATGAAATATTCATCACTTCTTTTCGATGAATTACCGGAATGACTAAGCGTCCAGTAAATGTGACATCGGGTTCGGTACGCAGTGTATTAACAATCATGGCATAACCCTGATCAACTTTTTTATAAAAACTGGCATATAGGAAGAAAACACCAACAACTAAAAACGCCGCTATCCCTATAGCTAAAATAATGAACTCCATAATCTAACTCCTTAATTTATAATTCTAAATGCTTAATAATTTTTAAATTCTTGTTCGCTGATGACTTCAAAGTAATTACCATCGGGCTCGTAATGAATGATGCGTACCATCACCCCCTTTCTCATTTCATTTGGTTGTTTTGCACGAATCCGCACGTTTAGGCCAGCACCACCGTCTTCAATAAAACCTTGGCCAAATTCGTCATCAACAGTTTGTGATTTCACCTTGCAAGCATAGCCAACAAAATCTTTGTTAGATTTAGCTTGGTTTACTTCGGCCATTTTTCGTAGCGGTGCAACAATTTTGGTGGTTATTGGTAACGCGGCAATAAAGCTTATAATAAGAGTAATTGTACCCGCCACTATTTTTACTATATCAGAGGGAATCCACGGTAACACATAGGTCGACACTAAATACGTAAAAACCCAAGCTAGAAATACCAAGACGCTAAGCACGATTGTAAATGGTACGCCCAAAAAACCAAGGGTGTGCATTAAACCAACAAAGCCCGGCACATTAATATCCGCATCAAAGTCTATGTCAGTATCAAATGAAATTATATCAATGTCCAATGCACCAATGATGGCAAATAGCCAAAACACTAACAATACGCCTAGAAAAATGGTGTACACATTTGTCGGGTAACTGCTTAATACGAGCCAAAGTTCATTCATCTAATTATTCATCCATTATAATTATTGTTTAATTGATAATCGCATTGACGACTATTAACGTCAAGGAATACTGTAGAAGAGTTGAGTGCAGAATAAATTAGTGTTTGAATTTATTATATTAATTATTTATTACAGATTGTAATTTCATTAATTATACAATGTGGTCAATTTATACTATTTCAAATGTGGGGTGTTTGCTGTAGATTTTTTCTACTGTGGAGTTTGAAATTTAATATCACTTTCAGCCTTCATGTATATGACTGGCTCAATGGTTTGGGCCGGTAGCTAAAGGCTTTAAACTATGTTTATATTGTAACGGAGGCACCGTGTAAATAGACAGGCATGGTGAATTGCACTAGTTATAGACAATGAAATTAATGTTATGGGCATAACCTATTTAAGTTTATTTGTGTTAGTTACAACTGGGTAATCGTTGTAATATTTATTGATATAAAATCGTACTGTAAATTTTACCTACAAAGTGCTGAAGTGAAAGCTAACGCTAACGCTAAGCTTAGGATGAAACAGGAGATTTTTTTGCGTTCTATGCAAAAGAGAAAAAATATTGCTAATTAAAGCGTAATTGTTGATATTTAGAGTTGACGAAGGACTCAGAGTATATTGTTATGAATTTTTTATATTCTTAGCTATTAAAAACCCATAAAACCCAATTGCTGACGTTATTTCCCAAGCCTTGAAACCAGTGTTCTTTAGACTAGAAATATAGTTTTCGATATCAGCTTCCCAATAACTTACACCGTACATTCTATTCCATTCTTTGATTTCATTCCAAATGCCGTGCACCAAGCCTGAAACATCGACTTCTTCTATATCAGTAATTATTGCTCCAGATGTGTGCGTAAAATTATAGAGCACTACATCATTGAACTTAATATTACTTTCTTCTTTTTCAGCATCAGGATAATCGTATAACAAATGAAAGGTAATTGTTTTTCCTTTTTCAGTTACTTCATATCCTTGAAGGTGGAAATCGTGATATTTCATTGGTTTCCTAACGCCTACATCAGTGGTTTTCGGAAATCCATTGGATGTTTCTGTTAGGTGATAATATCAGTTTAACAAGCATATTTTTATTATTACGAAACATTAACTCTGGGTTTAAATTTTTATATTTGTAATACGCCTTAAGTAAATTCTCTATAAATCAATTATTAAAGTTTCAAAGTCTGATTCTTCAAATTTGTATATATTTTGTAATTCATAAAATGGTCCAGTTAGATATATGGCTTTTGCAGCAGCAGAATCATGATACTTATTACCACTAGTTTTTAATACAACTATATTATATATGTTTATGCTCTTATTGAATGTGATTTTCAATTTAGTTTTTTTAATAGCATCTTGATGTTCAAAATTATTTTTAATTCGTTTTTTAGCTAATGTTTCGCAAGAACTTAACGAGTTACATTGTATTTGTGTAGCACAACCAAAAATATTGAGTGATAACACAATAACTATACTTACATTTATAATTTTCATAGTTTGTTCACCTAACGCAGAGTTAAGGTGTTCTGGTAACAGGCGGTTTTTTTGCGTTTTTTGCAAAAAAAGTACGTGTTACCAGAATCCCGCTTAAACAATTTGTTATGTGCTTGTCGCTTAAACAGCCTTAACTTTGTTTGCACATGGGCCTTTCTCACCTTGACCCACTTCAAACTCAACGGCCTGACCATCATTCAGTGATG
>CAYQUC010000109.1:0-9960 GCA_964420605.1 uncultured Thioalkalispiraceae bacterium
GTTATTGCTGATGACACACGTATATATCCCAATGTTGTTATAAAACATGGTAGTTTGATTGGGAAACGTTGTATTATTGATTCTGGAACGATAATTGGTTCTGATGGCTTTGGAAACGCGAATGACAACGGTAATTGGGTGAAAATCCCTCAAATCGGGATTGTTATCGTCGGCGATGATGTGCAAATTGGCTCTAATGTCGTTATTGATCGCGGTGCTATCGAGAATACGGTGATTAGTAATGGGGTTATAATGGATAACCTAATCCATGTTGCACATAATGTTACAATTGGTGAAAATACTGCCGTTGCGGGCTGTGTGGGCATTGCAGGTAGCACCCGTATAGGTAAAAATTGTATGTTTGCTGGTCAGGTTGGTATATCCGGGCATATTGAAATAGCAGATAATGTGACCTGTACTGGCGCGGCTAATGTATTCCAGAGCGTCAAAGAGCCTGGTGTGTATTCATCTGGAACGCCACTAGAGCCGTTTAAACAATGGCAGAAAAGTAATTTTAGGTTCAAGAAATTAGACGATATGGCGCGTCAAATTAAGAATTTAGAGAAAATAATTTTAGAATTAAAAAAATAAAGGTTAATCAAATTTCCATATGTTATTAGATATAAATGAAATATTACAATATTTGCCACACCGCTATCCGTTTCTATTAATAGATAGAGTCACTGATTTTGAGTCAGGGAAGAGGTTGATTGGTTTTAAAAATGTGACTTTTAATGAACCTTATTTTACGGGACATTTTCCACAAAAACCGGTTATGCCAGGTGTATTAATCATTGAAGCACTTGCACAAGCAACTGGGATTTTGGCATTTAAATCATCAGACCGTAAGCCAGATGATAATAAGTTATATTATTTAGTTGGGATTGATAATGTTCGGTTTAAACGACCAGTAGCTCCTGGTGATAGATTGCAATTAGAAGCGTCTGTCGTTACCACAAAACGTGGTGTATGGAAGTTTAATTGTCTTGCTTCTGTTGATGGCGAGCATGTTGTTAGTGCTGAAATTATGTGTGTTGAAAAAGAAGCATAATTGTCAATATGAATTCAAGAGTGAGTATTGTTTTATGAATATTCATAGTACTGCTGTTATTGATCCCAATGCAAATATTGATGAATCAGTAACGATTGGTCCATATAGTATCATTGGACCGAATGTCACTATTGGCGCTAATAGCTGGATTGGACCACATGTTGTTATTAATGGTCCAACAACTATCGGTGCCGATAATAAAATATTTCAATTTTCTTCTATCGGTGAAGTTCCACAAGATAAAAAATTTCATAATGAAAATTCTAAACTCGAAATAGGTGATGGTAATACGATTCGTGAGTTTGTCACCATTAATCGTGGTACTGAGCATGGCGGTGGTTTAACAAAAATTGGTAACAATAACTGGTTAATGGCTTACATCCATATTGCCCATGATTGTATTGTTGGTAATGATGTGGTGTTTTCAAATAATGCTACATTGGCAGGGCATGTTACCATTGGTGATGGCGTGATTCTCGGTGGGTTTACTTTAGTTCATCAGTTTTGTGCGATTGGTAACAATGTTTTTACTGCGATGGGTTGTTCAATTTCAAAAGATGTGCCACCGTATGTAATGGTATCTGGCGCACCTGCTCATCCCTATGGTGTTAATTCTGAAGGTTTAAAACGATTAGGTTTGTCGAGTGACATTATTAAAAATATTAAAAGTGTTTATAAATATTTATACCGTAATGGCTTGAGTTTTGAAGATGCTAAAAAAGAGGTAGAAAAAATTTCAAGTTCTTGTGATGAGGTTAAAAATATGCATGAGTTTATTCAAAACTCTAGACGAAGTATAATAAGATAATAAAATTTATCTTCGCCCCAACATTTCTAAAGTAAGTTCCGCTACCAATAAACCATTACCTGAACGTCCCAAGTTTTCTCGTACAGATTTTAATTGCTCGATCATTGTTGTTGAATAATTATCATAATATAATATTTTTTCCATCTCGCTGACAATATTGTTAGGGTTGGCATCGTGTTGAATTAATTCGGGTACAATACGTTTATCAACTACAATATTACACAGAGCCAGATGATTAATGTGAATCATCATTCGAACAATATAATAACTCAGTGTTGCAATTTTATAGATTACAACCATAGGAATACCAGAAAGAGCTATTTCAAGAGTCACTGTGCCTGAGGCCGTGATAATGGCAGTACATGCTTGTATTGTTGCTGTGCTATTATTGTGTATTAATTTTATTGAAAATGTTAAACCATCTATATAGGGTATGATGTCTTCTTCGGTTATCGTCGAGGCTAACGGTAGTACAAACTGTAATGTATCATCTTGTTGGTGTAGTCGTTTTGCAGATTCAATTATGATGGGAAGCAAATTTTTAATTTCACTCTTACGACTGCCCGGAAATAAGCCAATAATTTTATGCTCTGGATTTAATTCAAGACTCTTAATTATTTCATGTTTATTATAATTCTCAGGTATTTCATCTGACAGTGGGTGACCCACAAATCTCACTGGTATATTATGTTCTTCATAAAATTTTGTTTCAAAATCAAATATGACTGCCATCATATCAATTGCTTGACCTATGCCTTTTACTCGTCCTTGTCGCCAAGCCCATACTTGTGGGCTGATATAAAACAACACTTTAATATTGAGTTTTTTTGCCGCTTTAGCAAGCCGCAAATTAAAGCCAGGATAATCAATGAGGATTACTAAATCTGGACGTTCAGATGTCAATAATTCTTTCATTTCATTTAAATAGGACACAAGTCGTTGGTAATGTTTTAAAACCTCAACCAAACCAATTACAGCAAGCTTTGCAGAGTCAATTCGAACATCAACACCTGCAGCTTGCATATTACTGCCACCAATGCCGAAAAATTTGACATTAGAGTCGAGTTGAGTAACTTGTCGTATTAATTGAGCACCATGAAGATCACCCGATGCTTCACCTGCAATGATCATGACGTTCTTGTTCATTTATTTAAAAGCAACTTCCGATAACCGCTACAATTGATTTCACTTGTTCATTTGACAACTCAGGAAATACTGGTAATGACATACACTGAGATACAATTTTATCCGTTACAGGTAAATTGACATTGGCACATATTTCTTTAAATACATTTTGCTTATGTAATGGAATGGGGTAGTAAATTGCGCAAGCTATATCATTTTTTGATAGTGCAGCCATTATCTGATCACGCTTGTCTGTGAGTACGGTATATTGGTGGTATACATGTGTACCTATGCCATCTTCAACTGGTGGTTGGACAAACTCTTTTAATAAATCACTGTATAATTGTCCAACGCGTCGTCTATTGTCATTGTAGGATGCGATATTTTTTAATTTTGAGCGGAGAATAACGGCTTGTAGTTCGTCAAGACGGCTGTTATAACCAATGATGTCATGATGATAACGTTTATTACTGCCGTGATTTCGCAGAGTTAATAATTTTTCAGCGATGGCATCATCATTAGTGGTAATCATACCGCCATCACCATAGCAGCCCAGGTTTTTACTTGGGAAGAAACTATGACAACCTGCTATTCCAATACCACCGGTCATTTCCCCATTAATATCAGCACCAAACGATTGTGCGCAATCTTCAATAACTTGCAATGCGTTATCATTGGCAATTTTCATTATGGCAGCCATATTTGCTGGTTGACCAAATATATGGACAGGAATAATCGCTTTCGTTTTCGAGGTAATCGCAGCTTTAATACAGTCTGGATCAATATTAAATGAATCGGGTAGTACATCAACAAATACCGGTGTTGCGCCAACGTAACAAATGGCTTCGGCTGTTGCGATAAATGTAAATGAAGTCGTGATTACTTCATCTCCTGCACCAATACCGGCAGCGACTAATGCTAGGTGCAGTGCATCGGTACCAGAGGCGCAACTAATGGCATGTTTAATCTTGAGATATTTAGCAGATTCTTGTTCAAATTCTTTAACATTCGGGCCAAGCACAAACTGAGCGTTTTCTAGCGCAGTTAATATGTTTTGATCGATTTCAGATTTTAAGTTGCTGTATTGGGTTTTTAGATCAACCATTGGGATCATGGAATTGTCCTTTTATTTCGTTTCGGTATTTTGTTGTAGTAACTGAGTAATTTTTAATGCAGTTTCAAGTGCTAATCGTCCATCTTCACCGCTGACAACAGGGGTCGTTTTATTGCTTATTGATGATAAGAACGATTCAATCTCACTAAATAAAGCATCGCCTTGTTCAAAGTTGTGTTCTTCGCTTTCTATGTTTGCAACACCGGGGTGCATTTCACCATCACCTTTACGATGAATACCAAGTTTTTTGTTTTGAAAATCGATTGAGATGTAAGCATCATTTTGAAACAAGCGCATTTTACGTTCAGATTTTAGTCCAGCTCGGCTTGCCGTCACATTTGCAACACAACCACATTCAAATTGTAAACGGGTATTGGCAATATCAATATCACTTGATAATACTTTGACACCATTGGCATCGATATGGGTGACTTTTGAGTTCACCATATTCATAATGATGTCGATATCATGGATCATTAAATCTAATATTACATTAACGTCTGCACCACGCGGATTAAAAGGTGCAACTCGATGCGATTCGATAAACAATGGTTTATTTATAATGCCGTCAAGTGCCAAGATAGCCGGATTAAATCGTTCTAAGTGCCCAACCTGCAGCACTAGCTTATTATTTTTTGCTATATCAACTAATACGGTAGCCTGTTCGACTGTGGTGGTAATTGGTTTTTCTAATAATACATGAATGCCGTTTTCCAAAAAAAATTTAGCTGTGTCGAAGTGCAGTTGGGTAGGCACCACAATACTGACAGCATCAACTTTACCTTTTAATTCGGTATAGTCGGTTAATGCTTTGACATCCAATTTTGTGGCAATATTTTGAGCAACTTCTGCATTTGCGTCAACTACTGCAATGAGTTCACTATTAGGGATAGTATTGTATTTTTCGGCATGGAACTTACCGAGATAACCAACACCAATGACGGCGGTTCTTATTGTCTGCATATGCTTATCTGACCCAATTTATTTCCGGTTTATTTATAGTAGTATTGTATCAAATATCATCATGTGAGGTGGAGTTTAGCGACTCTGATTAGTACTATTAGTGTCCTGTAATGGGCTTAATTTTTGAATTTGAATGAAAATATCGAGTAAAATGCGGTAATCTTGAGTAGTGTATATGAAAGCTTGGAGATAATGAATTGTTTAATAAATATACAGTGGTAAATGTGTGACTAAACTAAATAAATATCAATATATAGCAGGTGTGGATGAGGTCGGACGTGGGCCGTTAGCAGGTCCGGTGGTTGCCGCTGCTGTGATATTGGACCCATCAAGACCCATTGAGGGACTAATGGATTCAAAAGTATTGTCAGAGAAAAAGCGTGAAGCACTGGCTAAAGAAATTCAGGCCTCGGCTATCAGTTGGGCCATTGGTCGAGCTGAAGTTGAAGAAATTGATGAGATTAATATTCTACAGGCAAGTTTATTGGCAATGAAACGTGCGGTTCTACAGCTTGAACCAGGCGCTGAATTTGCCCAGGTTGATGGTAATCGTTGTCCAGATTTGCCTTGTCCATCTGAAGCTATCATTAAAGGTGATGCGAGCGTTGCGTGTATTAGTGCCGCGTCAATAATTGCGAAAGTATCACGTGACAATGAAATGAAGGAATATGAAAAAATATACCCAGGCTATGGTCTAGCCAAACATAAAGGCTATCCAACAAAACAACATATTGCAGCGCTTAATGAACTTGGCATTACCGAGATACACCGGCTAACGTTTGGGCCGGTCAAACGAATTATTGAAAATGGCAAGTAATGTCTGAAAACATCATGATATAGTAGGACAAAATTCAATAAATGAGCTTTAATTAAGCTGTACAGTTTAATTGTTGCAATGTAGTTGTTTACTTTTAAATTGGTAGTTTTTAATTTTTTTTTAACTCATCGAGTAAAGGTAAGGTTATTGATGGTAAGTTACCCACTTATTCTACGGCTTGACGCAAATGGTATGCCGATCAAATGGATTTTTTGGCAAGAGGCGATATGCTTACATGCGCGTGATAGAATAGTATGGACAACCGGTGAGCATAAATTCTTATTGCATGGCGGTCATTCTCGATTATCGGGCATTCAAACTACGGTGGAGTTAAACTCAATTATTGCCGTGCGTGGAGAAAATAAACATGCTTATAAAAATCGCGTACCACCACTGAATAATCGTGAATTGTTTCGTCGAGACCAACATATCTGTTTATATTGCGGTAAACAAACAACTGAAAAAAAATTAACCCGAGATCATATTCTACCCGTTGCAAAGGGTGGTAAAAACTCTTGGTCGAATGTTATTACAGCCTGTAAAAAATGCAATACTCGAAAAGGGTGTCGAACACCGGATGAAGCGAAAATGCCACTACTCGCGGTGCCGTTTATTCCAAATATGGCAGAATATTTGGTGTTACGTAATCGACGTATATTATCCGATCAAATGAGTTTTTTGAAAACACAATTTAACTCATTGACCGAATTTAGAATCTAATATTTTAGTGATTATTTTCACTATCATTTTCGTTCGGTTATTATTTTTTCGACCCGAGTAGTTCAATTTCATAACCATCTGGATCAGCTACAAACGCTATAATAGTATCGCCGGCATTCATTGGTCCTGCCTCGCGTAATACTGTTCCACCGTGCGATTTTATATCAGACGTTGCCTGATAAACATCATCTACTTCGATGGCAAGATGCCCAAAACCATTGCCTAGTTCATAATCGCTAGTATCCCAATTATGTGTTAACTCGATTGCAGAATTGTCTGCTTCATCACCATAGCCAACAAAAGCAAGTGTAAACTTGCCTTCAGGATAATCTTTTTGACGCAGTAAGGTCATGCCTAATGTTTGTGTGTAAAAATCAATTGAACGTTGTAAATTACCAACTCGAATCATTGTATGTAAAAGCCGCATATGTACCCCCAATATCAGTATGATGAATAGATTCGATCATACAATAACAACTGCTATGCTTAAAGAACAAATATAATGGAATACTCTGGATTATGGCAAAATCGGATATAGTGAGCTTTAACTTTCAAGCGGGTCGAATTTTAGCCCGTAAATATGAAGTTATTACTCGTCTTGGAGCCGGCTGGGAAGGCGAGGTATACCTCGTTAGTGAATGCTCTACTGGAATTGAACGCGCTGCAAAATTTTTTTTTCCGCAACGCAATCCTAAGAATAAAAATTTGATTTTTTATGCAAAAAAATTACATAAACTACGACAATGCCCCATTTTAATTCATTATCATACTCAAGATATTATTACCTTTAAAAACCAACCCATTTCATTTTTAGTGTCGGACTATGTCGAAGGCGAGCTGCTGAGTGAATTTTTGTCAAATCAAACCGGTAAACGTCTTGATACTTTTCAGGCACTACATTTATTACACGCGTTAGCAAAAGGCATCGAGAGTATCCATCATTTGGGTGAATACCATGGTGACTTACATACCGAAAATGTTATGGTGCGACGTTATGGTCTGGGTTTTGATTGTAAATTATTAGATATGTATATGTGGGGTGCGCCAAAGGCGGGTAATATACACGATGATGTGGTTGATTTAGTACGCTTATTTTACGATATTGTTGGTGGTAAAAAACAGTATGCAAAACTACCGCGTCAGGCTAAAGATATTTGCAATGGTTTGAAGCGTACTTTAATTTTAAAAAAATTTCGGAGTGCCGGGCAACTTCGAGAACACCTTGAACTACTAGATTGGGAATAATTTGGGACTGTCGCTAATGAGTCTAATTATTACCGAAAATAATTCTGATGAATGTTATTGCCAAAATATTGCTTCGGGCTCGGTCGCAATTTACTCTATAACGGATCCTTTTAAAGACACCATTAATGAAGATTCCCTTGCGATAATTCCAGTGGATAACAATTCATGTGTACTGTTGGTAGCCGATGGTGCGGGCGGTATGCGTGCGGGGGCATTAGCGTCGTCAATTACAGTACAATGTGTGAATAAAGCAGTACTGCAAGGGATTCATAATCAATCAGAATTACGTGATTCAATTTTAAATGGTATCGAAAATGCAAACCGTGAAGTCTTGGCGCTGGGAATAGGGGCTAACACCACGGTAGCGGTTGCTGAAATACAAAATAATCATATTCGGACTTACCATGTAGGTGATTCTATGATTGTCGTGCTAGGACAAAAGGGCAAGGTGAAATTGCAAACAATTTCTCATTCACCCGTTGGTTATGCGGTCGAGGCAGGGGTGCTTGGTGAACACGAAGCAATGCAACACGAAGAACGGCATTTAGTGTTGAATATGATAGGCGATAGTAATATGCATATTTCGATAGGTCCAACGGTTAAATTAGCAGTTCAAGATACGGTATTAATTGCATCCGATGGTCTGTTTGATAATTTACATTTTGACGAGATTGTTGAATATGCCCGAAAAGGCACTATTAAAAAATCGGCATTAAAATTGAAAAACAAGGCGAGTGCGCGAATGCTAAATGAGCATTCGGAGAACCCGAGTAAACCCGATGATTTGAGTTTTATCGAATACCGTTGTAAGCCATTGATAAGTGAGAAATGATAAACTTATCAATGGGTTAACATATATTTTTAAACACCATAGTCTATTGTATAAAAAAATAATTAATTTTATACAGTTAGCTTATTTTCATGTTAACGTAATATGATGCAGAATAATTTCGTCCACCTTCACCTTCATTCCGAATATTCCATTAGCGATGGTTTGGTTCGTATTAAACCGTTAATTAAAGCCACGGTTGATGCGGCTATGCCCGCTATTGCAGTGACCGATCAAAATAACTTGTTTGCCATGGTGAAATTTTACCGTGCAGCCCAAGCTGCTGGTATTAAACCCATCATTGGTACCGAACTGTGGGTTCATGAAGATGATGACTCGATAAAACCGAGCCGTATCGTATTACTGTGTAAAAATATTTCAGGCTATCGAAATATGACGCATTTAATTTCACGCTGTTTTCTGGAAGGCCAGCGTCGCGGTATGCCAATGTTGAATATGGCGTGGTTAGAAGGCTATAGTAATGATTTAATCGCACTGTCTGGTGGTTGTCGTGGCAATATTGGCGAAGCATTAATAAAGAACAATAGTGCAGATGCAGAACGGCTGTTACAAAAATGGTTGACTCTGTTTCCCGATAATTTTTATTTGGAATTGCAACGAACCGGTCGCCCGCAAGAAGAAGATTATTTGCATTTAGCTGTCGATTTGGCACTTAAATATGATGTACCGGTTGTCGCAACTAACGACGTACAGTTTATTGAGCAACAAGATTTTGATGCACACGAAGCACGTGTGTGTATTAACCAAGGCCGGACACTAGACGATCCACGTCGTCCTAAAAATTATAACGCGCAGCAATATCTACGAACACCGGCTGAAATGATGGAATTATTCTCAGACATTCCAGAAGCCATTGAGAATACCGTTAATATCGCAATGCGGTGTAATTTGGAATTAACCCTAGGTAAGAATTTTCTTCCAAACTACCCCATTCCGAGTGGTATGCAGATTGAAGATTTTTTAGCGCAAGAAGCACGAAAGGGTTTAGAAAACCGTCTTGCGTCGTTATTCGATATTACTGCAGCAGACTTCCCTGAAACACGAAAAATATACGATGAGCGTTTGGTTTTTGAACTTGATGTGATTAATCAAATGGGTTTCCCGGGGTATTTCTTAATTGTGTCTGACTTTATTAAGTGGGCAAAAGAACAACTCATTCCGGTTGGACCTGGACGGGGTTCGGGTGCGGGCTCACTCGTTGCTTATGCATTAACAATTACCGATCTGGATCCGATTAAATACGAATTATTGTTCGAACGATTTTTGA
>CAYQUC010000110.1:0-9745 GCA_964420605.1 uncultured Thioalkalispiraceae bacterium
CATGAACCTCGAACTGCGTGAACCTGCCGTTCAAGATTACACGTGCCCGATGCATGCTGAAGTGTCACAAACTGAAGCCGGGCAATGTCCTGAATGCGGCATGAATTTAGAGGTTAGGCAAAATCATTCTCCGCAAAGCAAAACAGTAGCTGGTCGTGAAGAGAACTTTATGTCGATGATCGATATTACTCAAGACTTACCACGCAGTGGTGATGGCTTACAAATGGAGTGGATCACGGTTGCATTTGGCCCGTTTTTTCCGGGCTTACCCGGTGGCTTGTTACTTAACTTGACTCTCGATGGCGATACTGTTGCAGATTCAATGGCGACAAGTTTGGTTGCAAAACCATTATTAATTGAACCGACGATGGATATTACTAATTTTATTAATAGACAAGCGGTATTACAGCCATTAACACCACTTAGCTACCAAATACTGACTTGTTTAGCCATTGAAAATGCGGCTGATATTACCGTTGATCTAACCCTAGCCAAAATTCGCGTGATTGCACTGGAACAAGAACGAATTGTTAGTCACCTAACATGGTTGATTTTATTTGCACAACAAACCGGTTTTGAATGGCTCAGACGACATGCTTCGGTTCTACAACGCAAATTTTTGTCGGCAAACTTAAAGCAATTATTACAGTTAAAAATAACCTTAGGTGATTTCAACCGTCAATTGCAGCGCACACTATTACTGAAAATGCGAACCAAACGGATCGGCCAAATATATCCTGATGCACAACAGAATTTATTTGGTCCGGTTGCACGTGCTTGTGGCATTAACTCGGATTTACGAAGTAAGAATAAACTATATTGCGATCTTGGTTTCATTGAGGTTAGTCATAGCACTGGTGATATTCATGCACGTTTACTAGTGCGCTTAGATGAAATGAAGTCCAGTTTAAATTTAATTGAAAGAGCTGCAGCAAACATTACTCATGCTAATGTTGAAACAACAAATGTTTTAAAATTACCTGCAATTCACGAGTTAGCTTCGCTGACACAATCTGGCTACGCTGAGCTTGAAACTGCACGCGGTCTTGCAGGTCTGCAACTCAGCATTGAAAATGGTAAAATTGTAAACGCCCAATTAGACAGCCCGTCGAAATCCAATATGGCGTTAATATCGCATTTAATCGCACAACAAGAATTGGGTGATGCGTTATTAACGGTTGGTTCTCTTGATATTTCACCGTGGGAAATAGCCTCATGACGACGTTACTTATACTATTTTCGTTGATTATAGGGGCATACTTTGTTGCAGTGCTTGAGGCTTGGCTTAGTACCGGTCGTTTAAAGTTGGCGGCACCACTTTTTGCCGCACTCGCGCTTATCGGCCGCGAGTCTATAGTGCCACGTAAAGCCGACCGATTATTTTTTGAAGTTGGCCCCGTTTTATTATTGTTATCAGCAGTACTTGCTGCAACGGTAATTCCATTAGCGCCAGATTTGATCGTTACCGATCTTGCCACTGGTGCATTATTTGTTAATGCCGCATTAGTGTATGTGTTGGTTGCAATACTAATGGCGGGCTGGGGGCCTGATGGTGCTTATGCAATGATTGGTGGGTGGCGTTTTTTAGGACAACTTATCGCCTATGCAATGTTAATCGTCATGCCGATTACCGCCGTAGTGATGCGCTCTGAATCTTTATTATCCAGTCAAATCGTCATTTCTCAAATATCGCTGTGGAATATTGTTTATCAACCTATTGGATTTGTTTTATTTTTTATTGCATCGATGGCTTTGGTTTTTTTACCGCCATTTGATTTGACTACGTCAAAAGGTGAATTAGCCGGTGGTATCGAAGCAGAATATAGCGGTGTACGTTTAGCCGTCTTTCGTTTTGCACGGCTAGTGTTAATCATTACCATGGCAGCAGCTACGGTTCTGTTTTATCTTGGTGGCTGGAATGGGCCAGTTTTACCACCGTGGTTATGGAGTGTTATTAAAATATTTTTGGTTACTGTAGCTATGTTGTTGGCCGGACATTATGTGCCTCGGGTTCGTGAAGCACACTTATTGTTTTGGTGCTGGATAGCGGGAGTACCGTTGGCGTTATTAAATATCTTAATTGTTGGCATTTTAGTTTTGGAGTTTCCATAATGACACTATCGGCACAAGCATTTTTTATTGGATTTTTTGGACTCGCTGCAGTGTGGTTTGGCATTGTGGTGTTTCGTACGTTTTCAATGGTTCGTTCAGCGTTGGCGTTATTGTTTTCTCAAACAGCTTTAGGCGCAATGTTTTTAAGTATGCAGGCGGAGTTTCTTGGTGTTTTGCAAATTATGATGATGGCAACAGAAATGAGCATTATGGCAATATTTATGGTTATGTTTATGATGGATCCAGGAGGCTTGGGTACCATGGATATGACCCATCAAAAGCGATTGTCTCTCATCGCAGGAATTGTGGCGTTTATTAGTGCTGTTGCAGTGGCTGTCTTTGTAGACTGGGGACCGGTTGCGAGCAGTTTTCCTGATGCAACAAAACAAACGGTTGAGCTTGGTTTAGAACTACTCGGGCGTTCAATGTTAATTTTTGAAACCGCTGGAATAACTATTTTAACGGCAATGATTGCAGCTACAGCAGTTGCTATACAACCGATACAAAAGGTGAGTCAAAAATGAGTGTCGAATTGATCATTGCATTAATATCGGGCGCAGCATTATTTGGGACGGGTATCTATGGCGCATTATCACAAACTAATTTAGTGATGATTATGATGGGTGTTGAACTCATTTTAGCTGGTGCTATGGTTAATTTAGTGGCCTTTTGGCGTTATCTACACCCTGATGTTGCAGCGGCACAAATGTTTGTGTTAATTGTGATGACGGTAATGGCAGTCGAAATGGCGGTTGGATTTGGTGTTGCTATTGCTCGTTTTCGCGCTCAAGGTTCCGTTGAAATGGAAGAAGCAGTGGAACTCAAAGGATGAATTTAATTGCACTTGCTATACTAGCGCCGAGTTTTGGATTAATTTTAATTCTCTTACTCCGAAAAATACCCCAGTTGATTGCGCTGTTAGCCGTCGTAATTGGTTTGTTTGCCAGCGTGATGTTATTCGTTACGTTTAGTACTAGCAATGGTGCTGAGTTACCCGCGGTTGTACAAGAAATTATTTTTTCTGGTTTACCGAATATGCCATTACGGCTAATAGCAAGTCCATTATCTACTTTATTATCCACCATGGTTGCAGTTGTTGCCACTTTGGTGATGGTTTATGCCGTGGGATATATGAAGCATGACATCGAACAAACGCGTTTTTATGCCACGATGCTACTGTTTGTAATGGCAATGCAATTATTCGTTTTTGCGGGTGACTGGATATTATTATTGTCCGCTTGGGAGTTAATTGGTTTAAGTAGTTATTTATTAATTGGCTTTTGGTATCGTAAACCAAACGTTAAAGAAGCTGCAATGCGTGCTTTTTTAATTACTCGTAGTGCTGATTTAGGGTTATACATAGCAATTTTTATTCTTATAGCAAGCACCGGTAGTAGTGAAATAGCCGCGAGTTTAAACAGCCAAGGAACTGCTGCTATTAGTGCAGGAATTTTCTTATTAATTGCCGCAATGGGAAAGTCAGCACAAACGCCATTACACGATTGGTTGCAACGCGCTATGGCGGGACCAACTCCCGTATCGGCATTATTACACTCAGCCACCTTGGTTGCCGCCGGTGCTATTTTATTAATTCGTAGTGCACCATTGTTACCACCAGAAGTTTTATTGATTGTGGGAATTGTTGGTGGTATTACAACTATAGTGACAGGAATTATTGCGTTAACCGAAACCGATTTAAAACGTGTGTTAGCTGCATCAACCTCGAGTCAATATGGTTTAATGTTATTAGCTATTGCAGCCGGAGTACCCTTGGCGGCTCTATTGCATTTACTGGCTCATGCCGCGATAAAAAGCAGTTTATTTTTAGGTGCTGGTGTTTTTCAACACAGCCGAGATACAACTAAATTACAACAGTTACACGGTATAGCGGTTGATCATCCTCGAATATTTTTTGGCTTTGCTATTGCCGCATTAGCGCTTGCTGGTATACCACCGTTAAGTGGTTTTTTTTCTAAAGATGCTATTATAGCGGCGACAATGAACTCATCCAATGCTGCCGTTTTGTTACCTTTTGTTCTCGTTGGTACTATTTTAACGGGAGCCTATATGGCTCGAGTATTACGCATATTATCGAGAAGTGATGTTACTCATAACAATAATAAACCAGCCATAACGGGGTTAACGTGGATGGCTACTGGCTTTGTTGGTTTAGTGTCTATTGCCGTCATTTTAGGTGCTAGCTTTTCAACATTAACTGAGATCATTTCACCATCATTAAACCCACTAAACATGATAAATGGTCAACTGGATAATAGCGAAGCAAATTTTGTCCCTGAAATTCTCGGACTCATCATGGCTATCAGTGGTTTGTTTCTTGGTTGGTTTTTTCAGGTACAAAAATTACCGGGATTTTTATTACCGTGGTCTCGGCGTGGCTTTTCTATCGCTGGAGGCTTTGATACTGTCGTTGTGGCTCCGGTATTTTTTATTGCCAATGCCTGTAATCGGTTCGAATCTGTTTTATACCAAGGTATACTTAGTTTCGGTCGGTTAACTATTACATTTGGTCATGTTATTCGCGCTATTGATGAGCGTTTTATTGATACTAATATTTATTCATTCGTACGTGGCACAGTAAAACTGGGTGGAGTTGCTCGTGCTTTACAAAGTGGTTTTATTCACAAAGAGTTAGCAATCAGCACGATAATTATTACGTTTATTATTGTATTCATGCTAGTCATGTTATGGCTTTAAAACAGTGATAGAGACAATAAAATAATAGGGAAGCTTTTAAATGTATCCGATAATATCTCTCACCATTTTTCTTCCATTGCTCGGTGCAGTACTGGTTTTAGCATTACGTCGCGCGCCGGATAGACTAGTACATGCAATTGGCATTATAACAAGTGGCTTAACATTACTGGCGGCAATTATTATGTGGTCAAATGGGGTTAGTGAAGTAGGCTTTTCACAACTCGAGCAATATGACTGGATACCATCGATTGGTGTTTCTTATATCGTTGGCGTTGATGGTATTAGTTTACCGTTAGTTTTACTATCGGCGTTGTTGTTTTTTGTCACCTTTATTTACTCGGCTAAAGTGCGTCAGCAATCTCATGCTTTTCTAGCTTTAATGCTATTACTTGAAACGGCATCTATTGGTGTATTTACGTCACTTGATGCTATTTTGTTTTATGTTTTTTTTGAAGTCTCATTAGTGTCAATGTATTTTATGATTGCGCAGTGGGGGCATGAAGATCGTCAGCGTGCTGCATTAATGTTTTTTGTTTATACCTTTTTAGGTAGCTTGCCGTTATTACTTGCAATATTGGGGTTATACCTTGGCAGTGATCCTCATACTTTTGACATGCGCCAATGGATATCGCAACCACCGTTAGAAGGTCTTGCTGCTATGTTGGCTCTTATTGGAATGTTAATTACATTTGCAGTAAAAACACCGGTGTTTCCGTTTCATACATGGTTGCCAGCAGCACACGTTCAAGCACCTGCTGCCGGTAGCGTGATACTTGCCGGTGTCATGTTAAAATTTGGAACTTATGGTTTAATCCGTTTTGCTTTACAAATGACACCAGACGCTTTCCGAGATGCTGGCTTTGTTATTTTGGTATTTGGTGTTATTGCTGCGTTATACGGTGCCTTTGCGGCATTAGCACAAACTGATCTTAAACGCTTGGTGGCTTACACTTCAATTAATCATATGGGTTATATTATAGTTGCGATTGCTATCGCGGCATTAGCAAGTGATCCTGCTATACGCGCTATTGCACTTGATGGCTCAGTGTTGCAAATGGTTAGTCATGGATTAGTGACAGGTGCATTATTTTTACTGGTTGGAATGTTACACGATCGCGCCCACACTCGAGAAATGGATCAATTCGGTGGTTTACTTGGCGTTGTTCCGGTACTCGGTTGGTCATTTATACTGGTGGCATTTGCATCATTAGGCTTACCGGGGCTTGCACATTTTCCGGCCGAATTTCAAATTTTTCTTGCGACCTTACAAGTTGAACCAAATGCTATTTTTGTTATTATTGCGGTTGTGGTAACGGCGGGTTTATATTTACGGGCTATTGCGAAAATATTTTTAGGTCAAGTAGGTAAAAAATGGAATACTGATACCATGAGTGATTTAAGTTATCGTGAAATTTTAGCGCTTGGACCACTACTAATTTTAACTATCGTTTTGGGTATCAGTCCAGCATGGGTGTTAGATGTTATTCATAATACAACCTCGGTTTTACAATTTTAATGGAACGCGATTTAGCCTTATTAGTCCCCGAGATTACCCTGTTACTAACAATCGTGGTGGCATTGATAGCTGAAATGTTACGTCTATCGCGTACGGTATTAGTCGTTACCGTTAGCGGAACATTATTGGCGAGTTTATTTACAATACAATACCTTGGTACTACGAGTGATGTTTTTGATGGTACTTTTCGCGTTGATGCCTTAAGCACTTGGGCGAAACTGATATTATTACCCGCAACAGCATTAACATTACTGTTAGTCCGTAGCGAACTTGCGGGTAAAGAACGAGAAGGAACAGTATACGTCCTTGTGTGTCTAGTCACACTGGCATCGGTATTATTAGCCGGAGTGGGTGATAGCATGATGTTAGTCTTGGGGATTTTATTATCCGGACTTGCCTCATTTGCATTGGTTGCATTTCCGCGTGATGACCATGCCACTGAAGCGGCGATGAAATTTTTTGTGTTTGCATCAGTCACAACTAGCGTTATGATTTTTGGTCTGAGTTATTGGTTTGGTGGTAGTGGTTCAACCTTGTTAAGTGAGCTAAGTCAACTGGACAACTCACCATTGATTGCAGTACTCGGATTAATAGCCGTTATCATTGGCCTGGGTTACAAAGCAGCTTTGGTGCCATTTCATTTTTGGGCTCCCGATGCATACCAAGGTGCGCCTGTATCGATTGCGGCTTATTTGTCTGTTGTTCCTAAAATTGCCGCGTTATTGGCATTTGTGCAAGTGTTACGTGATCTGCCGTTATCAACAAACTGGCCGTATAGTATTGCAATCATTGCAGTAATTACCATGACATACGGTAACTTAGCTGCCCTTGTGCAACGTAATGTGGTGCGGTTATTTGCTTATTCTTCGATTGCTCAAGCAGGTTATTTTTTATTAGCCATTGTAGCCATTGGTAATAGTAGCTTGGTTATTCCATCACTTATCGTTTTTTCAGCAGCCTATACTGCAATGAATATTGGAGCATTTGCAATAATCATGTTAGTTGGCCGAAATTTGGATTTATTTTATGCTGTTGGACGAGAGCATATAATGGTTGGTCTTGCTATGACGCTGTTTTTATTATCGCTAGTGGGGATACCGCCGCTTGCTGGATTTGTTGGTAAGTTCTTATTATTTGGCGCGGCTATTGATGCGGGCTATTTATGGTTAACCGTTATAGCGATTCTTAATAGTGTTTTATCTCTGGCGGTTTATTTACGAATTTTAGTTCCAATGTATTTACCTGTAACGCAGCAACACACAGGGTCAACCATAAACCCTGTGTTAAAGCGCTCACCATTAATAACTAGCGTTTGGATTATCGCATTACTATTCACTGTTGGTATCGGCTTTGCCGCGCAACTACTGCTTTAAAAACAGATTCACTCCACATCAATCATTTGTACTGTACCATCGGGTAATACTTCAGCAATGGCACCTTTAGGCTCATCTAAAAATTGTATCAGTAAAAATAATGCAGCGGCAAACCCAGCAAGGCTCATGAAAAATACTGGAGTTGATGTTATTGAAAATATGATCAAAAATATAACCGCTCCCACGTTACCATAAGCACCGGCCATGCCGGCTATTTGTCCTGTCATGCTGCGTCTAATGAGTGGTACTACAGCATAAACAGCACCGTTACCAGCATGTACAAATAGTGATGCAGTCATGGTAGCGAGAATCGCGAGAACGATATGCCAGTCAGA
Organism: uncultured Thioalkalispiraceae bacterium; assembly: GCA_964420605.1. Lineage (GTDB taxonomy): Bacteria > Pseudomonadota > Gammaproteobacteria > UBA6429 > Thiohalophilaceae > CAYQUC01. The sequence continues at coordinate 8,052 of CAYQUC010000110.1, forward strand.
AGTAATCTGGGCCATAATAAAATAACCGAGTGCAGCACCAGCAAGTAATATCGATAAGGCTTTTTTACGGCCGATTTTATCACTTAATAATCCACCCAATGGCCTAGCGAATAAATTAAATGAGGCAAATACCGCACCAGCAACAGCCGCTCCAGTTGCGATGGATAAATTAAAGGTACTGATAAAAAAACTTGGCAGCATAGAAATAATGGCCAATTCAGAACCAAACGTAACCATATAGGTTAATGATAATAATGCAACTTGTTTGAATTTGTACTGTTGAATCTCGGGAATAGCTTGCTTGAGGTGTTCGTTATTAACGTGAAAAATTTTACGAATATTAAAGCCATAAAGCGCAATTAAACCCACGCATATGACGACAACCGTACTATTCGATAATAACGGTGTGCCTAATACGGCTTTAGGAAATATCTCTGCACCAATTGGCGCTAAACGTAAGGCGATAACCGCTAGAGCAAGATACATCGGGATGTTAAATAATACATAAAACCACAAGTCTTTTTTGCTGGTAACTTCCATCGCTCCCGATTTTTTGGGTTTAAAATACGTTGACCCTTTTGGCGTGTTGTCGATATTTTTGTAATAGAAAAATGCAAAGCCTAATGCGAGAACACCGGTGGAACCAATTGCATAGCGCCAACCATCGTCACCGCCAAAAAATAAAGCAAGCATTGGGATTGTCATGGCAGCTGCCGATGAGCCAAAGTTTCCCCAACCAGCATAAATACCCGATGCAACACCCGTTTGTTTGGCCGGAAACCATTCACTAATGAGCCGAATACCAATAACAAAACCCGCACCAACGCCACCTAATAAAAATCGTGCGAGTGCCATTTGTTCATACTGATTGGCGAGAGCAAACATAAAACATGGAATACTGCCGAATACCAGTAAGCCTGTGAATATATTTTTAGGGCCGTATTTATCAACTAATATCCCAACGATAATTCTGGCCGGAATGGTGAGCGCAACATTAAGCAGTAGTAAGGTTTTCCAGTCGGACAGTTGCATGTCCATACTGGCCATAATAGGGCCTTTTAGCGGCGCATGATTGAACCACATAAAAAAAGTAAGAAAAAATGCTATCCAGGACATATGCAGGATTTTGGTATTACCACTGAAAGAGAAAATGTTTAGTTTGTTCAATTGTTCGGACACTCGAAATAGCCTCGTTTTATAATAATTAAATGAGTTAAAGCAACAACCATGCCAACCCTGTAAGTCTATGAAATTATTAGAAAATGTTATAAGTTTTAGAGTGTTTTGAACCTGCGACGCACTATATTAGTGCAGTCTGATATAGTCATGTTAAAAATTGGTTGAAGCTGGTGCGGATTTTTGTTTGTTGCTGTCAGAATTCAATACGGCTAGATCTATCACCCCTCTCTAGAGTAATAAAGCAATGTTTAGCCTTTATACTATATAATACTCTGCTAATGCCTTAGCGTGATGCATATGTTATTAATATGCACCGAATAAGTGCATTATAGTATACTGTTATCCTTGGTTTTAAGGTTCGTCAAATTTAAAATTCAATGATAACAATGACTTATTAGTTATTTAAGCAAATTCTAATACTATGGCACGGTAGTTGCTCTATAGCATGAAGAATTGAGCTTTTTCATTTGTGGAGCAAGTAATGAAAGAAAAACTCGTGGTAATTGGTAACGGAA